>NZ_JBSIPA010000467.1:0-5055 GCF_053574605.1 Caballeronia sp. M23-90
TTCATCCCGCGCTTCGTCATCGTATTCGCGTCGGCCATCGCGCTTTTGGCCAATCACTAAACGGCTTCGCAAGTCATTTTCTTCTGTCATCGGTGCAAATCCTCTAAGTGTCCACGTGGACACCTAGCATCAGAGTGCAGCGATTTCTACACAAGGACGCTACTGATGGATCGCATACGGCCGAAGGCATCACGTAACCGGCCGCTGGCTCGTGTTGACCGTATCCGTCTGGACCAGCCCACGGGTTCATGTCGCCTTGACTGACGAAAAACGTTGTCAATTGTCCAGTCGCGGTGAAATGCACGATATTGCCGCGTAAAACGTGGGTAAGTACGAAGCCTTCAACCCATGCATCGAGTGTGACTATCGAGGATGCGCCCGTGTGGGGCAGTTGCGTTGGCGTATTCATGAGGCACTCCCGTCAAAAAATAATCGAGCTTCACGATGCTTCTTCAAAAGAATCTGACACTGATTCAGAAGCGCCCATAATATCGAGACGGTTGACCGCCCGCTCCGATGATGCAAAGGCTTCATTTGCGGGTGGCACGACTTTCTATGAGCTTTGGAAAGTGCGCTCTCAGCAGGTCTTCTTTGTGAATCGGCTGCGCTCACCGGTAGTAGTTAATCATAGTTCCGGTGCGTTTATTTCCCGACGACCAGTTTTTGAAATGGCCGCAAACATGAGTTCCGTCAATTTCTGGCGTCGACCACCATTTCGACCATGAAATGCTACAGGTCGTACCATTAAGGCACCCACCGCTGGCGCCGCCGTCCTTATCGCTAGCGCTTAACAAGACATGAGTCACCACCGCACCGGCTGGAATGTCCGCGCATACGTCTTTGCAAAATTCGTAACCTGGGCGCGATACCGCTCCGTTTAACGGGCTTGCGCATGGAGGATCGTCACCATTAGCATCGAAATGAGTGTTATTTACCTCGACCGCGACTGTGATGCTTTTTTCTGCATCCGCGCCGAACGTGTTCGATACTACGGCCAGCGCGATTGCACCAGAAACTATCCTATGCATGGCAGCGTTCATGAGGATGGCAAAATTTAAAGTTCACAAGGCGCATATTCAATATGCGGGAGACGGACGACTTTGTATTTCCATATGCATTTGCCGCCTTTCGCTGATGGTTGCCCGACGCGTTACACGAATTGACCAATCGCTTTAAGTCCGCTTCGATGACAGTAGACCGCCCGCTCCAATGATGCAAAGGCTTCATTCGCGATTCGCACGACTTTCCGAGGTTGCGAGCGATGACGCAGTGATATGCTCGAAAAAGAGCCTTGCGGGTTTTCTCTCTGAACACGATCCATTCCCTATACGTTCAGAGGTTCGCTATGCGCCAGCACATCAAACGCGCCGAAGTCTTATCCCCCAGCCAAATCCGGCATCTTCTTCGAGTCACTGACGCCACCAGCCGTCACCCGGAACGCGATGCGGTTATTTTGCTATTAGGGTTGGCATGTGGGATGAGAATCACCGAGATTGCCCAGGTTACCGTTGCAGACTTTTACTTTGCGAGCGGAGATTTACGGCGGGAAGTGTCATTGCGTGCGGCCATTACGAAAGGATGCAGACAACGCTGCATTTATCCATCGTCGCCCAAAATTATTGCTGCACTGGGCCGCTACGTTTTGCACAGGCGCGAACGGGAGTTGGGAACAGCAATGGGCCGCACGGATTATCACGGTTTAAACCCCCACCTTCCTCTCGTGCTGAGTCGGAAGGGCTATTCGTTTTCATTGAGCATGAAGCCCCGTACCGACGCGCAGGGAGCTACAACAGACTATTGGGCGGCTGATTCCCTATAGGCGTACGTCACCGGGCTATACCGAGCTGCTGGCACAAAAGGAACAAGCCACAGCGGCCGTCGAACATTCGCGACAAGGCTGCTTTCCAATGGCGCGACCATTGAGCAAGTTCAGCTGCTTCTCGGCCACAAGAGCATTGACCAAACGAGCCGGTATATCGATGTGTCGCTCGCCGAGATGGCCCAAGCCATGGCAACGGTAATCTGATGCATGGAAATTCCAGTTTGGCGCGATTTTGCCGTAATCCAAGGGCTAGCGCGCTATTTTGCGCTTGCTTTTATCCTCTCCTTACCATAAAGTAAGGAATATTGGGGGGGTGACTAATGACAGCAGCAACTATCACATCGAAGGGCCAGGTAACGATTCCGGTGGACGTACGCAACCAACTTGGATTGGAATCGGGCGACCGGATCGAATTCAGCTTCAATGAGGTCACGGGCCGGTACGAGGTTTACCCAGCTACGCGCTCGCTTGCGTCGCTCAAAGGTATCGTGAAGAAGCCCGGTAATCCCGTGTCGATTGAGGACATGAACCGGGCCATCGCCGAGCAGGGAGCATCAGTGCGATGATCGGACTGGATACAAATGTTTTGGTCCGGTACCTCGCGGAGGACGATGCCGTGCAGTCGAAGAAGGCGACCGCGCTTATGGCGTCTCTAACGGCCGAGCAGCCAGGGTACGTTTCGCAGGTTGCACTGGTCGAGGTCGTGTGGGTGCTCGGGCGCTGCTACGGCGTCGAGCGTGAGCAGATGAAGGACATTATCGATTCGATGATCGGCACCAAGGAACTGGTCGTTGAAGGTGCGGACACGGTGCGAAAAGCACTTCGCGTTTTCGGTGCATCTGCGAAGGCGGATTTCGCGGACTGCCTGATCGAGCGGTCGGGGCACGTCGCCGAATGCGAGTACACGGCAACTTTCGACGTGATGGCTTCGAAGGTCGCCGGGATGCGTTTGATTGCGTAATCACGGCCTGGGCCGATAACGGAAAACAAAAAGGACCCCTCGCTTGGAGCAACCAATGTCTCAGGACACCATGAAAGCGCACTGTCCACGCTGCGATGGGGAGCGGAATTGCACCATACATGGGGCACTAGATGAGCCTTGGGAATGGACAGATGGCGTGCATTCTGTAAACGGGCAAAATGACCACCGCATACTTAGATGTATGGGTTGCGATACCGTGTTTTATTGGAAAAGCAGTTGCGATTCCGAAAGTTGGGATGGCGGATACGACCGCCACGGGAATGAAGTAATCTCTCACCCTTCTGATATAAAAACGTTTCCTCCTCCCGACGCCAAGGATGAACGACCGGACTGGATTTGGGACCTTTCCACCATTGATCCGCAGCTTTACGATATCTTGACGCAAACCTATGTTGCGTTCCAGAACGACGGTCTGATATTGGCGTCTGTCGGGCTGCGAACAGCTCTAGATCGAGCCACCGAGTTCTTGAAAATCAACCCTGGTTTATCTCTCGAAAAAAAGGTAAAAGCGCTACTTGAAAATGGGTTTGTTGGCGAGACGGAATCTCGGATTTTAGCAACCGTCGCAGACGCTGGAGGCGCCGCTGCCCATCGTGGATGGTCGCCTGACAAAAAGGAGTTTCGCACTTTGGCCGCTGCGCTTGAGCAGTTCATCCACCGGACTGTGATACAGGGGCAAAGCGCGCTTGATATAAAAGCGAAGATTCCTCCACGACATGTCCGCTAGTTGGTTTGCGGGCTCAGCCGTCATGCTAGCGCTGGGGTTGCTCATGGGGCATCTGTGGTCGTCATCGCACAATTTTGGCGAGGCCGCCGTCGCGAGCATTTTCGGCCTGACAAGGCTCGCATTCATCGGCGTAGGGCTGAAGGCCATCGGGCAAGATGGTCGGTCGGCCTGATGCGCAAAGGACAACGGAAAACCGGAATCATGAAAGACGTGAAATTAATGCAGTGCTGCGACACCTGCGGGGCGAGCTATCAGTTCGGGCCACATCTGTACGATGGCAAGACCATTCCGACGTATGGCATCAACGTGTGCATGACCTGTTGGCAGGCGAATTGGGATGGTTGGGCACCCCACCTCGAAGCGAAGGTGACGGCTAAGCTTCGTGCGAAAGGCTTGCCGTTGCCTGAACGTAACGCAAAAGGCTGGCTGCCTCGCGACTAGGAAAACAACACAACCCAACAGAAAGCCGGGTAGCACATGGCGATATCAGGCTATTACAAGGCTGGCAGCGACTAGGACGGAAAACTCGGAGCCTCGGGAATGAAGAATCGACAAAGCGCGCCTACTCACTGGACTGACATTTCGATCACGGTCAATGGTGTTGAAGTTCCTGGCTCATACAGCGTTGACAGGACGGATTGGATGACAGTCCGGATGACGGGCGGTTGTACCAAGGGCGCACGTGGTGGGCCAGCCGCCGAAGGCGTCGCGCGCATTATCCTGGGCGAGTTGTATTCCGAAGCAAGCCGAGCGGCCGAATAGGAAAACGAAAATGAGTAGGACTGGACTCGCTGATCTGGCCGTAGATGCAGTGCGAAACCGAACTCGGCTAGCACTGCCCGATGACGACCTCTATCTTTATCGTCTCGGGGTCGCTCTTTACGGTTTCGCCTCGCTTAGCAGCTTTATGGCGGAGGTTGCTTGCCAACTTGACAGCACTCTGCGCCTATCTGAAGTGCAAGCAGGTACCGGAGGTGCGATATTGGCCAAGTTTCGCGACAGTGTAAAAAAGGCTATCCATGCCATCCAGATGCATCTCCCACAACGACGACATCTCCCGCAGTCGCGCAACCTTGTCGCGCAGTAGTGCCGCCGCGTAGTCGACTTCGTCCGCGGTGGTAAACCGCCCGATGCTGAAGCGGATCGAACTGTGGGCCAGTTCATCGCTGCGCCCGAGCGCGCGCAGAACATACGACGGGCCAGCGATGCCGAAGTGCATGCGGACCCGGACGATACGGCCAGGTCCTTGACCGCCATGATCAGCGACTCGCCCTCGACGAAGTTGAAGCTGATGTTGACGATATGCGGCACGCAGCGCGATGGGTCACCGTTGCGAAAGGTCTGCCCGATCGGTTCGAGGCCTTGAAGCAGTCGGTCGCGCAAACCGGCGATACGCGCAGGTCCTTGACCGCCATGATCAGCGACTCGCCCTCGACGAAGTTGAAGCTGATGTTGACGATATGCGGCACGCAGCGCGATGGGTCACCGTTGCGAAAGGTCTGCCCGATCGGTTCGAGGCCTTGA
>NZ_JBSIPA010000468.1:0-5054 GCF_053574605.1 Caballeronia sp. M23-90
CGTCGCAAATCCTGCCGACGCGCAGCGCGTGGTCGCGATGGCGCTATCGCGCTGGGGCCGTCTCGACATCCTGGTTAACAACGCCGGGCGCGGCATGAAGTATGTCAGCGAGCGCTTTCTTACGGAGCCGACCCGCTTCTGGGAAGTCGACCCCGAAACCTGGCGCATGGTCATCGACACCAATGTGAACGGCCCGTTCTTGATGACGCGCGCTGCTGTACCGCATATGATCGCCGGCGGATGGGGCCGCATCGTCAACATGTCGATGAATCACGACACGATGCGTCGCCGCGGCTTTTCGCCCTATGGTCCGTCGAAGGCAGCCCTGGAATCCGAGACCGCGATCTGGGCGCAGGACCTGGAAGGCAGCGGTATCACGGTCAATGCGCTGTTGCCGGGCGGCGCGACCGACACCGGCATGATCCCGCCCGGATTGCCGCAGGATGTGCGCGCCACGCTGCTGGCCCCGGACGTCGTTGTCGCGCCGCTGTTGTGGCTGGTTTCTTCTAAGGCGGACGACGTAAACGGCCGCAGGCTGGTCGCCACCCAGTGGAGCGCTACGGATCCGGAGAAGGCCCTGGAGGAAGCTGGCTGGTGCGGGCGATGATGGCACGGGCCGCGAAGCCCGGGCTCATGGCCCGCTATATGATGAATTGATAATCTCGTTCAGGAAGCAGCGCATGTCACAAGAAAATAGTAAGCGATCAGCGAACCCACACCTTGCGCCGTAGCGCGAGGTCGGTTAGCGCTCAGGTGGTTGGCTTTCGAGCGGGCTTGCCGAGTTCCCACGGCAGCAACGCTTCGTAATCGTCGGCGCTCTTTGCATGAGGCAGCGCCTTGAACAGATCGACGAGATAGCGATAGACGTCGACATCATGCGCCGCACCAGCGCTTCTTTTCTTTCTGCTGAGTAGGTTTTCATTCACCCTGATTTTACCGCCCCCGGACCATGTCTATAAGAATCAGATAACACGACATGGCTTTGTCAACTTACCGAGAGTGAGACGGCACGGCGGCAGATACGACTACTGGTCAGAAAGCAGTCGACGGATTTTGGGCGAGTTCGGCGAAGTCGCGCCATGCAACGAACCGAGCTGCGAGTTGTTTGCGATAGAGTGAAGCACGCAGCAGATGCCGCTTGAGCGCGAAATGTTGTCGGATCGGCCCGAAGCACGAGAGAAATTTCTGTGTGCGGTTAGGGTCGCGAAAGCCGCGCATGCGCCGCTCGCGCTCGCGTGTCGGTTGGTGGCTATTCTCCGCGCGGTTGTTCAGCCGAGCTGCCGCTTTGACGAACACATGCTTCACGTTCGCAAGCTCCGGGATCTCGGCTTTTGCCGCCGGATAGCTGCGCAATTGATCGGTGACGATCTTGCGCGGCACCGGGCTCGAACGCAGCACACGCTTGAAGAAGCGTTTGGCGGCAGCCTTGTCGCGCCGCTTTTGCACCAGGATGTCGAGTTCGGCGCCATGCTCGTCGACCGCACGCCACAGCAGATACGGTTCGCCACGCAGGGTGACGAACATCTCGTCGAGGTGCCACGTGCTACCCGGCTTGCGCCGCGCGGCTTTCACCCGGTGAGCAAAGCCCTTGCCAAACTTGTCGCACCAGCATCGGATCGTCTCGTATGTCACGATCACCCCACGCTCGAAGAGCAGTTCCTCGATGTCGCGCAAGCTCAACTGAAAGCGGAAATACCAGCGCACAGCGCAACTGATGACTCCGGCTGGAAAACGGTGACCGTGATAGAGCGATTTCGATTTCTTCATCCCGCCATCTTACGTGACTGACACAACAACCTGACAACGCCCTGGTATCCGATCTGAAATGCGAAGTGACACTTTTATACGCGCGACGGTGACAAAATTAAGTCGGTTTACGCCTCCGAAATATCAGCGGTGGAACGCGAGATGCTTGGTCCTTAGCGCCGTCCGGCGACACACACCCCCGTTTTCTCAAGGAAACTATCATGAAAGCATTAGTGTACGAAGGCCCTCGCAAGGTCGTAGTTAAAGACATGCCCGATGCGAAGATCGAGAAACCCACTGACGTACTCGTCAAGATGACGACGACCAATATCTGTGGTTCCGATCTACACATGTATGAAGGTCGCACGAATATGGAGACTGGGCGTATTCTCGGACACGAGAACCTGGGGGTCGTCACGGAAATCGGCAAGGGTGTCGAGCGCATTAAAGTAGGTGATCGAGTGTGTCTTCCTTTCAACATCGGCTGCGGATTTTGCAAGAACTGCGAAAAGGGACTCACTGGTTTCTGCCTGACGGCAAATCCGGGAATGGCGGGCGCGGCTTACGGTTTTGCTGGTATGGGACCCTATAGCGGTGGTCAAGCCGAATACCTGCGCGTGCCGTTCGGCGACTTCAACTGCCTGCTGCTGCCACCCGACGCCGAGGAAAAGGAAAATGATTACGTTATGCTCTCCGACATTTTCCCGACTGGTTACCATGCGACCGTGCTGGCAGGCGTCGAGCCGGGCGATAGCGTCGTGATCTACGGCGCGGGGCCCGTGGGACTGATGGCGGCCATGTCAGCATCAATCAAGGGCGCTAGCAAGGTGATGGTCGTCGACACGCATCCCGACCGACTGGCGCTTGCGGAAAAGATGGGCGCGATCCCAATCGACGACAGCGAGGGCAACGCTGCCGATCAAGTGCTGGAGATGACCGGTGGCGAAGGCGCGGACAGAGGCTGCGAGTGCGTCGGATACCAGTGCAGTTGCAAGGGCCACGAAGTGCCTGCGTTGACCATGAACAATCTTGTCAAGTCGGTGCGTGCGACGGGCGGCATAGGCGTGGTCGGCGTATTTGTCGCTGAAGATCCGAACTCCAACGACACACTGATGCAGGAAGGAAAGCTTGCTTTCGACTTTGGCTCAATGTGGATGAAAGGCCAGCACATCGCTACCGGTCAGGCTAATGTGAAGGCCTACAATCGCAAGTTGCGCGACCTGATTGCTGCAGGCAAGGCGAAGCCTTCGGCAATCATCTCTCATGAGCTCAAGCTTGAACAGGCTCCTGAGGCTTATGAACACTTCGATGCACGCGACGACGGTTGGACCAAGGTGATCTTGAAACCGGCAGCATGAGTCGGTCATGCAGGGATCAGCCGTTCCGTCTGGCGGCTGATCGCTTTCTACTTGCATGGGTGAACCAACGATGAAAATCCGCAGGCCACATTTTTTCCGCAATGATTGGCGCAGTTGCAGAGCGCGATCCATGGCCCAATGGCTGCTCTCGCGGCGGCACGTCTCGCGGGCTGTCGAACAATGAGCTTCCCCTTGTTTTTCGTGTTCCAAAGGTCGAACATTATGCCGCCAGATTCTTCTCCTGCTGAGTCGCGATCCAGTCTTGCATGAATGGATTGACGACACTTGACCGAGCGTGGAGTGACGACGGCTCCGGTTATAAAATACTTCGAGGTATTCATACAGGTCTGCAATTGCCTCGACATGCGTGGCGTACCGTCTTTCGTGAACTCGTTCGTTTTCAAGCTGTTGAAGAAGCTATCAGTTGGGGCATTGTCCCAACAATTTACTTTGCGACTCATCGAACACGTCATCCCGTGCTCGGCGAGTTTCGCCTGAAAGGCATGAATGGCGTAACTGGGCGGATTCAACCGGTCGTCGCAACATTGGAATGTTGAACGGTTTTTAGGTAGGCGTCCAGGGTCTCCGCAGGCGTCTTCCAGCCAATTGTTTTCCGGGGCCAGGCGTTCAACGTTGGTTTGAGACTTTTTACCAGCGCTGGTGGACCTGAGGCGCTATATGGCGCTCATAGACTTCACGGACGCGTTGCATTGCCTCATCGGGCAGTGGCGCTAGGCTCGCAGCCGAGACGTTTGACGCCGCTTGGACCGCGTTCTTACTGCCAGGGATGATGACGGAGACGGCATCCTCCATGAGTATCCAACGAAGAGCCAGCTGCGCCATGGAGGCGTCCACCGGTACAAGGGCGCGCAGTTCGTCCACCGCTTTCAACGCGATGTCATAAGGCACCCCGGAGAACGTCTCGCCGACGTCGAACGCCTCGCCATGGCGATTAAAAGCACGATGGTCATCTGACGGGAAAACCGAATCCGCGGACATCTTGCCCGTAAGCATGCCGCTCGCCAGAGGCACTCGCGCAATGACTGCAACGTTTTTCTTTTGCGCCTGCGCAAATAACAAGTCTGCAGGACGTTGACGGAACATGTTGTAGATAATTTGCACCGAAACCACATTGGGATACTCGATCGCCTTCAGCGCTTCCTCGACCTTTTCCACCGACACACCGTAGAAGCGGATCTTGCCGGCAGCGACAAAGTCGTCCATCGCGTCAAACACCTCGGGATGGTAATAAACCTCCGTCGGCGGCTAATGCAATTGCACCAGGTCAAGCGTATTGACGCCCAGGTTCGAAAGGCTCCCGTCAATGAAACCGGCGAGCTCACGCCTGCTCGTATACCCACTGGTCACATGCGGGTCGAGTCGGCGCCCGAGCTTGGTGGCCACCATGGGACGCTCGCCGCCTCGTTGCCGCAACACGTCCCGGATGATCCGTTCCGACCGACCGTCTCCGTAGACGTCTGCCGTGTCAATGAAAGTAACACCGCTATCGAGCGCGGCGTTTAGCGCGGCCTTGGCGTCGTCTTCTGCGACACCGCCCCACGAACCGCCGATCGCCCATGCCCCAAAACCAATTTCCGACACATCCCAGCCGGTACGACCAAATTTTCTCTTCGAAAGTGTCATTTAAGTGCTCGTCCTGTGTTTTGCGAAGTTACGTCGTTGGCTTCAATGAGCCGAACTGCATCAGAGCCGGCCGACGCTTTATTCATAGTGTAACAAGCAGGCGGAGGCTGTAGACGTTGCGTATGTGTTCGAACCCATGCCGCGCTGACAGCTATTGCCTTTGCGTGTTGAGACGTCGCGTGTGCTGCGTTCGAGCCCGGTGCCGCGCAAGATCGTCACCGATCAGTTGCGCAGCTATCCGGCGGCAAAAGCCGAGATCCCGGAGCTTGCGAACGTGGAGCACGTGTTTGTCAAAGCGGCAGCTCG
>NZ_JBSIPA010000469.1:0-5054 GCF_053574605.1 Caballeronia sp. M23-90
GCGCGAATCATCCGGTGAAGGACCTCGAAAACGGCCGCGTGGTGATCACGTCGCAGAACCACGGTTTTGCAGTCGATGCATCCACGCTCCCCGCCAATGCAAAGGTCACGCACACGTCGCTGTTCGACGGCACCCTGCAAGGCTTTGCGCTCACCGACAAACCCGCATTCTGCTTCCAGGGACATCCGGAGGCATCGCCGGGACCGAACGATATTGCGTACTTGTTCGACCGCTTTGTCGGCCTGATGGAAGCGCAGAAAGTCGCGGCTTGATTGACGCATTTGAATCGACGCAGTTGGGTTGACGCAGCGACAAAACAGAACACGCAACACAATCATTGAGAGCAGTTATGCCGAAGCGGACAGACATCAAGAGCATCCTCATCATCGGCGCGGGACCGATCATCATCGGCCAGGCGTGCGAGTTCGATTATTCGGGCGCGCAGGCGTGCAAGGCGCTGCGCGAGGAAGGCTACAAGGTCATTCTCGTCAACAGCAATCCCGCGACGATCATGACCGACCCGAATACGGCCGACGTGACGTATATCGAGCCGATCACGTGGGAAGTGGTCGAGCGCATCATCGATAAAGAACGCCCCGACGCCATCCTCCCGACCATGGGCGGACAAACCGCGCTGAACTGTGCGCTGGATCTGTTCCATCACGGCGTGCTGGAAAAGTACAAGGTCGAACTGATCGGCGCGTCGCCGGAAGCCATCGACAAAGCCGAAGACCGGCAGAAGTTCAAGGAAGCAATGACGAAGATTGGCCTGGGTTCGGCCAAGTCGGGCATTGCGCATTCCATGGAAGAGGCGCTGCAGGTGCAGGCGGAGATCGCTGCGCAGACGGGCAGCGGCGGCTACCCTACGGTGATCCGTCCTTCGTTCACACTGGGCGGATCGGGCGGCGGCATTGCCTACAACAAGGAAGAGTTCGAGGAGATTTGCCGTCGCGGACTGGACCTGTCGCCCACGCGCGAATTGTTGATCGAAGAGTCGCTGCTCGGCTGGAAAGAGTTCGAGATGGAAGTCGTCCGCGATACCAAGGACAACTGCATCATTGTCTGCTCGATCGAAAACCTGGACCCGATGGGCGTGCACACCGGCGACTCCATCACGGTCGCGCCGGCGCAAACGCTCACCGACAAGGAATACCAGATCCTGCGTAACGCATCGCTCGCGGTGCTGCGCGAGATCGGCGTGGACACGGGCGGCTCGAACGTGCAGTTCGCGATCAACCCGAAAGACGGCCGCATGGTCGTGATCGAGATGAACCCGCGTGTGTCGCGTTCGTCGGCGCTGGCATCGAAGGCGACAGGTTTCCCGATTGCCAAGGTCGCCGCGAAGCTGGCCGTCGGCTACACGCTCGACGAGCTGAAGAACGAGATCACGGGTGGTCAGACGCCGGCGTCGTTCGAACCGACCATCGACTATGTGGTGACCAAGATCCCGCGTTTCGCGTTCGAAAAATTCCGCGAAGCCGATGCACGCCTGACAACGCAAATGAAGTCGGTCGGCGAAGTGATGGCAATTGGCCGCACGTTCCAGGAATCGTTCCAGAAGGCGTTGCGCGGTCTGGAAGTGGGTGTCGACGGACTCGACGAAAAGACCACCAGCCGCGACGAAGTGATTCGTGAAATCGGCGAGCCGGGTCCGGACCGGATCTGGTTCCTGGGCGACGCGTTCCGTCTCGGTCTGACTGCTCAGGAAATCTTCGAAGAGACGTCGATCGATCCGTGGTTCCTCGCGCAGATCGAGCAAATCATCCAGAAGGAAAAGGCGCTTGGCGGTCGTACCGTCGACAGCCTGACCAGGGACGAAATGCTGTACCTGAAGCAGAGCGGATTTTCGGATCGCCGCCTGGCGAAGTTGCTGGGCTCCGATCAGACGGCCGTGCGCAAACACCGTCACGCATTGAAGGTGCGTCCGGTCTACAAGCGCGTGGACACGTGCGCCGCCGAATTCGCGACGAAGACCGCTTACATGTACTCGACCTACGAGGAAGAGTGCGAAGCGAATCCGACGGATAAAAAGAAGATCATGGTCCTGGGCGGCGGTCCGAACCGGATCGGGCAGGGCATCGAATTCGATTATTGCTGCGTGCACGCAGCTTTGGCGATGCGCGAAGACGGCTATGAAACGATCATGGTCAACTGCAATCCCGAGACTGTTTCCACCGACTACGACACGTCTGACCGGCTGTATTTCGAATCGCTGACGCTCGAAGACGTGCTTGAAATCGTGGAGCTGGAAAAGCCGGTTGGCGTGATTGTGCAGTATGGCGGCCAGACGCCGTTGAAGCTCGCGCTGGACCTCGAAGCGAACGGCGTACCGATTGTCGGAACATCGCCGGACATGATCGATGCCGCCGAAGACCGCGAGCGTTTTCAGAAGCTGTTGCAGGACCTGAACCTGCGCCAGCCGCCGAACCGTACGGCGCGCGCCGAAGACGAAGCACTGCGTCTCGCCGAGGAAATCGGCTATCCGCTGGTCGTGCGCCCGTCGTACGTGCTCGGCGGTCGCGCGATGGAAATCGTCCACGAGCCGCGCGATCTGGAACGCTACATGCGCGAAGCCGTGAAGGTGTCGCACGATTCGCCGGTGCTGCTCGACCGTTTCCTGAACGACGCCATTGAATGCGATGTGGACTGCATCTCGGATGGCGAGGCGGTGTTCATCGGCGGCGTGATGGAGCATATCGAACAGGCGGGCGTGCATTCCGGCGACTCGGCTTGCTCGCTGCCGCCGTATTCGCTGTCGCAGGAAACCATCGATGAACTCAAGCGCCAGACCGGCGCCATGGCGCGTGCGCTGAACGTGGTCGGCCTGATGAACGTGCAGTTCGCGATCCAGCAAGTGCCGCGTGAAGACGGCACGAAGCAGGACGTGATCTACGTGCTCGAAGTGAATCCGCGTGCTTCGCGCACGGTGCCGTATGTATCGAAGGCGACGGGTTTGCCGCTGGCGAAAATCGCCGCTCGCGCGATGGTCGGCCAGAAGCTGTCGGCGCAAGGCATCACGAAGGAAGTGATCCCGCCGTATTTCAGCGTCAAGGAAGCGGTGTTTCCGTTCGTGAAATTCCCGGCGGTCGATCCGGTCCTCGGACCTGAAATGCGTTCGACGGGTGAAGTCATGGGCGTGGGCCGCACGTTCGGCGAGGCGCTCTTCAAGTCGCAACTTGCGGCCGGATCGCGCTTGCCGGAAAGCGGCACGGTTCTCCTGACCGTAATGGACGCCGACAAGCAAAAGGCCGTGGAAGTCGCGACCATGCTGCACGAACTCGGCTATCCGATTGTCGCAACCAAGGGCACGGCCGCGGCTATCGAAGCGGCGGGCGTTCCGGTCAAGGTCGTGAACAAGGTGAAGGATGGCCGTCCGCACATCGTGGACATGATCAAGAATGGTGAAATTGCGCTGGTTTTCACGACCGTGGATGAAACGCGCGCCGCGATCGCCGATTCCCGCTCGATCCGCATGAGCGCGCAAGCCAACAAGGTCACGTACTACACGACCATGTCCGGCGCCCGTGCGGCGGTCGAAGGCCTCCGATATCTGAAGGACCTGGAAGTCTATGATTTACAAGGACTGCATGCTCGCCTAAACTAAGGCTTCAGATTCGAGTCTCAGCAGTATCAGCAGTCTCCATATGAAGTCTAAGTATCAAGGGCCGCGGTTAAGCGGCGTCTCCCATATTTACCGGGAGATGCACTTAACCGCGGTAATTTTTTTACGTCTGCATTTTTGCGTAATGAGTTGGTTATGAGCACAGTTCCTTTGACTAAACGTGGCGCAGCGTTGCTGCGCGACGAATTGCAACATTTGAAATCCGTAGAACGCCCGTCGGTCGTCAACTCGATCGCCGAAGCGCGCGCGCAGGGCGACTTGTCGGAAAACGCGGAATACGACGCGGCCAAAGAGAAGCAGGGCTTCATTGAAGGCCGGATTGCCGAGCTCGAGTCAAAGCTGGCAGGCGCGCAAGTCATCGATCCGACCGAGGTGGAAGCCGACGGCCGCGTGATCTTCGGCGCGACCGTCGAGCTGGAAGACCTGGATTCGGGCAATTCGGTGACCTATCAGATCGTCGGCGACGACGAAGCCGACATCGATCACGGCCTCGTGTCGATCAGCTCGCCTATAGCACGTGCGTTAATTGGCAAGACGGAGGGCGATGTTGCGTCGGTGCAGGCACCGAGCGGCGCGCGCGAATACGAAGTCATTGCGGTCAAGTACGTCTGATGGCTCATCGATTCTTTCGGATCGTCGCCATGATCTGGGTCGGCAGCGTGCTGGCCCTGGGTTACATCGCAGCACCCGTGCTGTTCAGCATGCTCGACCGGACCTCCGCGGGTTCGGTCGCGGCGCAGCTTTTTCGCATCGAGGGCATGCTGGGCGTAGTGTGCGCGCTGGTGCTGCTGGTCATGGCGAATCGCCTGGTACGTACGGGTTTCGATGAGTACAAGCGGACGCGCTGGGTGATCGCGGGCATGCTGCTGTGCGTGCTGATCGGCTATTTTGCCTTGCAGCCGTTCATGAACGCCTTGCGTGTGGCGGCACAAGAGGGCGGGATGGAACTCGCGCAGTCACCGTATGCAAGCCGGTTCGGCATGCTGCACGGGGTATCGAGCGCGTTTTACCTGATCGAGAGTGTGTTGGGACTGGTCTTGTTCTGGCGCCTTCCGCCGGGACGGTTCCCTGCGCAAACCGCGGTTCCGAAGGGAAAGACAGCCAGCGTCGCAGCACGTCGCGCACGCGGCTGAAAAAAAGCCGGTGGGATCCGAGCTGATCGGATCACACCGGCTTTTTGCTTTCCGGGGGAACCCGGAACGGCTTACTTCGACGACTGATGGTGGCGCTTGGCGCTCGGCAGACGTTTCTTTGCACGCTTCACGTTGCCGCCGGCGGTGACGCGTTCATTGCCACGAACCAGCAGTTTCTGCTTTTTCGGCTTGCGGACCACCGGTGCGTCGCGGGTGATCTTCACGACCTTCACCACGCGCGGGGCGCGGCCTTTCGTGGATGCATCGGCAGCTTCACCCGCGCTCGGCGGCGCAACGCA
>NZ_JBSIPA010000046.1:0-23798 GCF_053574605.1 Caballeronia sp. M23-90
ATGGACGCGTCGTCGTGCTGGTGGATCGCTACGAAGGAAAGCGCTTGAATTCGCCTAACGATGTGATCGTCAAGAGTGACGGGACAATCTGGTTTTCCGATCCGCCGTACGGCATCCAGACAGACTACGAGGGCGGCAAGCAGGTGTCGGAGCGTCCAGCGTGCGTGTATCGGCTGATACCCGATACGGGAGAACTCAGCGTCGTTTCGGAGCGATTCACGGGACCCAACGGCTTGTGTTTCGCACCCGACGAAACGCGCCTCTACGTCTGCGAAAGTGGCCCGCAATTCGATTCAGCACCGGTGCAACACATCGCCGTGCTGGAGGTCCGCGCCGACGGCGTGTCGTATGCCGAGCCGCGTGTTTTTCATAAGATCAATCCTGGCTTTGCCGATGGTATCCGCTGCGATGAGGACGGCAACGTGTGGTCGAGTGCAGCGGACGGCGTCCACTGCATTGCACCCTCCGGCGAATTGATCGGCAAGATCCGTGTCCCCTACACCGTGTCAAATCTGACGTTTGGCGGACGTAATCGAAGCCGCTTGTTTATCTGCGCTTCGCATTCGTTGTTCGCTATCTATACCAACCAGCGAGGAGCGCAGCGCCCATGACCTCCGCGCTTGTCACCGAGATCATACGAATCAGCCGAAATGTCGTGGACCTTGAACGTAGCACGCTGTTCTACCGGGATCGCCTCGACTTTCAACTAAGCGGCCCGGCATTTTATATGGACCGCTTGCTTGCGGCTGAACTTGGGTTGGGTGCATGTAATGTCAAGGTACAGCGTTTAAGCCTCGGCAACGAGGAGCTTGAACTTGTCGAGGCCGGTCCGAACGCGCGCCCCTACCCGTCGCCAAGCAGCTCGGCAGATCTTGCTTTTCAACATCTTGCCCTACGTTGCGCGAACATCGATATCGCGCTCAAGCGGCTTTATCGTGAAGACAGTGCCTCCGCACGTCCAACGGCAATTTCGCGCAGCCCGGACTCCGAACCGGCACCGGTTCATCTCCCCGATAGCAGCGGCGGTGTCACAGCCTTCAAGTTTCGCGACCCGGACGGCCACCCGCTCGAATTGCTGCAGCCTACCAGCGGAGGCGGTCGATCTGAAGTCCGCGCCGGGATCGACCATACCGCGATCTCCGTAACCAGCGCACCGTCGAGCATCGCTTTTTATACGGTCTTGCTGGGCCTGATCACGAGTGCATATCAAACCAATTATGGAAGCGAGCAAGGGTCATTGGACGATCTCGATCACCCGATAGTCGACGTCGTCTCTTTGCAAACGGCATCGGACGCGTCACCTCATCTTGAGTTGCTCGCGTATCGACACCCGGTTGCGTCAGCGACCCACGCGCTGGCAGAAGCCACTGACATTGTTAGCGACAGAATCGTCATCCGATGCAGTAACGTGAGCAGGCTCGCGACGATCCTGGAAATGGAATCGCGACTCATCCGAGCGCCTTCCGGAAAATCGGGCTTCTTGTTTCATGATCCCGACGGTCATTTTTTTTGGGCAGTCGAGTAAGGGTTCAGAAGTGGCGAACGGATCAAAAATGCAACTGCGCGCACAGTAACGGCGCGTAACCGGGTTCAGGAGTCGCGATGCCCAGAGACGCTACTTAGCAAACCGTTCGGTCTCAAAACCCAGGCACAGCCAGAATGCGTCTACACTCAGCAAACGCGAAAGTTGTCGGTATGCTATTCGCCCTGGTGCGGTAATGCCGGCACGCCAGTAAGAGATATCTTGTGTTGTCACGCCGATCTGCCTGGCTGCCTGCGCGGACGAGATATTATTTTGCTTCAGAGAGCGGTCCAGTCGAGCCGCAAATGCCCGGCGCCCGGCACGATGCGAGAGCCTATCCTCGAACAGCAAATCCGCGCTGAGATGTAAAGCCATTTCAGTCCTTCCAATACTTCTACGATCCTTAGAGCCGCGGCACGCTACAGCCCACAGCGGGCTAATCCACTACACCCGCTATCACGACCCTAGCCGCTCAGCCTTAACGTGCGCTTAATCTACAGCAGGTCGAGATGCTGGTGTAAACCATAGCCTGCTCGGCAGTTGATGATTTTGGCATTGGCGCCTCTGGCATAAGCCTGTTTTAAGAATGCCGACCTAATCTAATTAGGTCGACGCCCCCTTAACAATTGCTACGGTATGCCCAATACACGTTGAATAAGGCACGTGAAATCTTTTCTTTCGCAAAGGCCCATCTCGGATGATTGGCGTCCTTATTCGAGTCAGCCAATTTTTAAATTAGGATTACATGATGAAATTAACTCCCGTTCTCCTCGCTCTCTGCGGCGTGGTCTTGGCCAGTACCGCAGTCGCACAAACACCCCAAGAGGTCTCTCCGACTAAAATGAAATGCAACGAGTTTGTAACGACGGATGAAGCCTATCGGCCAGCTCTTGTCTATTGGGTAGCCGGTGTCGACCAGCTGGGCGTTAGCGAAAAAGACAGGTTAATCCTCGATACCGCACACCCCGTCGATGAAGTCATAACCGAGTGCAAGAAGACGCCTGACGCGCTATTTATGAACAAGGTTCGCCAGATGTATCGCAATAAGCAAATCACCTTAAACAAGACCTATGCTCATAACTGAGAACCGCTTGCGGTTGGCGCGTGTTGATGCTCAGTGCACCCTACGCGCTGACTCGTCCCGCATACGCTTTGCGATTCACGCGCGCTCCCCTCATTCAGGTTCACTGAGAGGTATGAAATCATGGACCATGTTGTTGAAAACTCACTGCTACGCTGCGACGATACGAACCGGCGGCGGTGGTTGATTGCTACCTCAATTGTAGGCGGTGCGGGAGGCATCGCAACGATCGTCCCATTTGTCGACTCGTTCGCGCCTTCAGAAAAGGCGCGCGCTGCAGGTGCTTCGGTGTCCGTTGACCTGAGTCAGATCGCCCCTGGCACAATGACGACCGTTGCCTGGCGCGGTATGCCCGTATTCGTCGTGAATCGCACTGAGCGGATGCTGAAGGAGGTCGTAGAAGCCAATGAAATGGTCCTCGACCCCTTCAGCACGCATCCATTTACGATGCCACTGCCAACTTACTGTACTAACCAATATCGCTCGCGTGTCACCCACCCGAATTTCCTGGTCGTGATGGGCGTTTGCACCCATCTCGGTTGCACACCAAGCCTACGGTTCCAAAGCGGTCCTCAACCCAATCTGCCAAATGACTGGCCCGGCGGATTCCTGTGCCCTTGCCACGGATCGACCTACGATCTCGCGGGTCGGGTATTTAAAAATAAACCCGCTCCACAAAACCTCGACGTGCCGCGCTTCCAGTTTGATTCACCCGAGCAGCTGTCGATCGGTAAGGACGAGCACGGAGACGCCTGAAACCGTTCTACACATCCGTGCTGCAAGCGCGTCGTTAAAAGAGGGAAGCACTTCTGCCAAATCCGTTTGACGTCATGGTGACGCAGATTCACCGCCGGATTGTAAACTCGCGTCATCCCGATCCGCAGGTGTCGGTGGCTACAGTCATGGTCCGGACCGTCCGCTATCTTGCGCATCATTTGGGGACCGCCGGTTTTAAAAATACGATGCTCAGGGCGATGAACACGACCCCGCAAATAATATCGAGTACGACGTGTAGTTAAATTTGATTGCTGTGCTCACGAGGGCTGTACGATGCTCTTGCGGCGACCACCCTAGCGCCTTGAAGAGAGTTTCCACAAACAAGCGCTGCGGCGACCATCGCAATGTAAAAAGTGACCGCCAAGAAGGCCATCATTTCCCCGCCGTAATATATCGGATAAGTGTTCAATATGGGGAGGATGATAAGGTCGCCAAATAAGCATGCCATTTACACCGCAGCGCTTTTGTTAACGCCTGACACATACAAGATAAGGTCGTTTTCAGCTCATGTGCAAGTGGGGTTTGGACTGAGCAGCATGTATGCCGCCATTCCCATGCAGTCCTCGTGAACTGAACGCAACACTACTTCTGAAAGTTCGGAGGAAGCGATCCAATCTGGCGAAAACAGTCCATCCAATCTTCGAGATGCCAGGTCTTTTCGATCAAACCGTCGCGTATCTGGTGAAAGGAATGCACCGCGAAGACAATCGGCTTTGACGCTGGCTTGACGCCCATGAGTTCGCCGTGCTGGGTGCCTTCGACTTGCGCGCGCACGCCCACCATCCGGTCATTGACAAGCACATCGAGCACGTGGATTTCCATATCGGGCAACGCACGCTGCATCGATTCAAACACCGCGGCCCATCTGATCTACACCGGTCGAGGGCATAGTCGCGGACGCGATATATTGCCAATCGTTCGTCACCACGTCGCTCAGCGCGTTAATGTCCCGGTGCTCGATCGCTTGATAAAAACTGTTGACTGTCCGACGAGTTGCGTCTTGTGCTAAATGTTCTGCATGTGCCATTGTCTTCTCCAGCGTTTTTGAATGGAGGTGCAAGCGCTGCGAAGCGTCTGCTATACGAAGCCGTTTGCAGGTGTCTGATTTGCCGCTACAGAAAAATCTGCTGCCTCCGCTACAAACCAGAATAGGCGCTATAGCGCCATCATAAAAATGCTTTTATTTGATATTAACGATATCAAATAGGCATATCAGCAACATTGCCTGTCTCATTGGTTTGCAGTGCGGCGAAGCAGATTAACGTGTGCTTGCTCGCTCATCGCCGATGCGGAAAGTTCAAGCAGTTTGCTGAAGGCTCAATTCAAGAAAGGCCTGCGTACTTGGCGAGAATGACCGGCCCTTGAGCCACAACACGTGAAGTTCTCGTTTTATATGGAGGTCTTTGACGCTCAGCGTCGCGAGGTCGCCTCGCCTGATCTCGTCTCTCACGCTCAACGATGAGACGTATGCAATCGATTGCTGGGATTGCAGCATGCGTTTAATCGCTTCAGTGTTACTGACCGACATCACCGGCTCAATTATCAGACCTTGAGCTTCATAAGCCTTTTCAACAACGGCGCGTGTTCCCGATCCCGGTTCACGCATGATCACACGCTTGGACGCAAGGTCGCGGGCGGATACCTTTCGCCTAAGAAGGGGGTGCCCAACGGCTACAACGGCGACAATTTCATCTGCTCCAATCTCCTTAGCTTCAAAGATATTATCGTCGTAAGGCCCCTCGATAAATCCAAGCGAAAACTCGTGTGCAAACAAGCCTTCTTCGACCTGTTCTGTGTTGGCAACTGTGAGTTCGACGCTTACTTTGGGAAAACGCGCGTTAAAGATGGCGATGGTTTCCGGAACAAGATAGACCCCTACCGTGGCGCTTGCGCCGATGGACAGGTGACCCGCGCTAAGGCCGGCCAGTTCCTTAATTTCTAGCTCTGCCGCCCCCGAAAGAGCAAATATTCGTTCCGCGTACGCCTGCAATGCGTCGCCCGCTTGCGTCAATGCCACACCGCGTGGCAGACGATCAAAGAGCGTCACACCCAAGCGCTCTTCCAGCTCCCTGATCTCGCGCGTGACCGCAGGTTGGCTCACGCGTAGTTTCTCGGCCCCCGCGCTGATGGAGCCAGCACGTGCCACTTCGTAAAAAGCAAGAAGATGAGTGAAATTCATACCATTTTGATATATGAGGGATGCCTATTATGTATTTTTATTATATGCCGCTCTCCCATATCCTGCACGCATGGCACGAGGGGTGCGTCAAGCACCCACCCAAGCAGCAAAAATTTGGAGAACTTCGATGGCACACCAGTCCGTTACCGGCAAACCAACAAAGTCCCGCTTCGCCCCATTAAGGCATGTCTCGCGTAATCGAGAAGTTGTTCGGCAATTCACACCTAACTGGTTCGCGCTGACGATGGGAACGGGGATTGTATTTCTGATCTTGCTCGCCTTGCCATTCCAACTTCCGGGCCAGCATCGGGTCGCCGAAGCCCTGTGGATGATCGACAGCCTATTCTTCGCCCTTTTCTCGGTGCTTTTTCTTGGCCGATTGATCTGGTTTTCGGAGACGGTCAAGCCGATGCTCGACCATCCGATCCAGTCGATGTTTCTAGGTGCGATCCCGATGGGCTTGATCCCGATCGTCAATGGCCTGAGTGTATTTGGCGTCGAATTGTTCGGCCCGGGGGCACTGAGCACGGCGCACGCTTTGTGGTGGATCGATGCGGGATTGGCAGTATCGATTGCTTGCCTTGTGCCTTACCGGATGTTCACGACGCAAAAGCATTCAACAGAACAAATGACGGCGGTCTGGCTGTTGCCGATCGTGGCCCCTGAAGTGACGGCGTCGAGTGCCGGTGTGCTTGCGCCGCATCTTTCGCATAGCGCCGCGCAGTTGCTGGTCGGAACAGGCTACGTGCTGTGGGCGATTTCGGTGCCGCTTGCGTTTTCGATCCTGACGATCGTGTTCCTGCGTCTCGCGCTTCACAAGTTGCCGCATCGCAATATGGCTGCCTCGTCATGGCTCACGCTGGGTCCGATCGGTACCGGAAGCCTTGGCTTGTTGCTACTCGGGCAAGCCGCTCCTGCAGCGTTCGCCGGCACGCCGCTCGCTCAAGTGGCGGTCGCTGCGAGAGATTTCGGTCTGCTCGGTGGCTTGCTGCTGTGGGGCGTAGGCGTTTGGTGGCTCGTGATCGCTGTGATTCTCACTATTCGATATCAGCGCGAAGGCATGACGTTCAACATGGGATGGTGGGGTTTTACATTTCCCATTGGCGTGTACACCGCAACGACGTTCACGCTTTATCGCCTGACCCAGTTCTTTCCGTTCGCGATTATCGGCACCGTCCTGACGGTCGCACTGATCGCATTCTGGTTGATCGTGGTGAGCAAAACGCTCAAGGGAATGTGGCACGGCAACCTCTTTCAGGCGCCTTGTCTCGTTAAGCCCAACAAGTGAAATTCTGATCTGAATGTAGTTCGTTCGTCTTCGCTCGACGCGCCTCTGAATAATTGATTTAATTGAAGGACAACATCATGCAAAAACTTCCTGTCAAAGTCGCGGTGACTGGCGCTGCAGGCCAGATTTGTTACTCCTTGCTATTTCGTATTGCCAATGGCGATCTGTTGGGCCCGGATCAGCCGGTGATCCTCAACCTGCTAGACCTGCCACAGGCTCAGGCAACGCTCCAGGGTGTTGTTATGGAGCTGGAAGACTGCGCCTTTCCTTTGCTTGCAGGGGTAGAGATAACGGACGACCCGATACGCGCGTTCAACGATGTTCAGTACGCACTGCTCGTTGGCTCGCGGCCTCGTAGTAAAGGTATGGAGCGTGCCGATCTGCTCGCAGCCAACGCGGAAATCTTCAAGACGCAGGGCCGAGCATTGAACAAAGTTGCATCGCGAGACGTGAAAGTACTTGTGGTCGGCAATCCGGCCAATACCAACGCGTATATTGCGATGAAATCGGCGCCCGATCTGCCTCAAGAGAATTTTTCCTCGATGATCCGGCTCGATCACAACCGTGCCCTTTCGCAGCTTGCGGCGCACCTCGGATGTACCACGCCTGTGCTTGCCCAAATGGTTGTGT
The DNA here is from genome assembly GCF_053574605.1 of Caballeronia sp. M23-90. NCBI lineage: Bacteria > Pseudomonadati > Pseudomonadota > Betaproteobacteria > Burkholderiales > Burkholderiaceae > Caballeronia > Caballeronia sp. M23-90. Next base: position 7,478 of record NZ_JBSIPA010000046.1, read on the forward strand.
GGGGGAATCACTCACCAACAATGTTTCCCGATTACCGCTTCGTCACGCGCGATGGCAGAGCATTGATTCAAAGCGAAGCGCTCGAGCAATGGAACCGCGAGCTGTTTATTCCGACGGTGGCACAGAGAGGCACCGCGGTGATCGAAGCACGCGGCCATTCCTCGGCAGCTTCAGCGGCTAACGCGGTAATCGATCAGATGCGCGACTGGGTGCGGGGCAGCAACGGCCAATGGGTATCAATGGGAATCCCGTCCGACGGCTCTTACGGCATTCCAGAGAGCTTGATGTTTGGCGTTCCCGTGCTTTGCGCGAAGGGGCGCTACGAGCGCGTGTCTTCGCTTGAACTTACCGACTTCGCGCGAGAAAAGATCGCGCTGTCCGTGAGGGAGTTGGCGGCGGAGCGAGATGCGATCGCCCATTTGCTGGCCTGAGCGCCACTTGTGTACAAAATCAACGGGGTCGGTCATGGAACAGGGAGGCAGCATGTGCGCCCAGCCGCCGGTCGTATTGCGTGAATGGTCTTTGAAGCGCAACTGCGCGTTAAAGCCATCGCAGTTTGTGGGCGTCTACGTTTCGTTTGTATGTATCTCCGGATTATTGTTGACCTTCTGCGCGTGGCGAGGGGCATGGCTCGTGCCGCCTGTCTGTGCGATCTACCTAGCCGGTATTGCAGTTGCGTTCTTGGTCTACGCACGACATGCAGCGGATGCCCAGTGTATTCGGCTGATGCCCGGGCGGTTGATCATTGAGAGCTGGAACGGGTTGGACCATAAGCGATACGAGTTCAACTCAGCGTGGGTATCGATTGACATGTCTGAATCGAGACGGCGGGATTTGGATGTGAGATGTGGTGAAACCAAGGTGCGCTTCGGCACTTTTGTACCCGTGCATCAGCGCGCGGCGTTAGCTGGTGAGATCCGCCGATGCTTGCAACCTTATCGCAAAAAAATTGACTATTGACTTAGAAGGAATGACGTCATGCAGACCCTGACTGACCCGGTTGCGAGCCAAGGTGAAAGCCATGAGCACGACCGTCCCACCGGGTGGCGCCGCTGGTTGTTCGCGACGAACCACAAGGACATTGGAACGATGTATCTGCTGTTCTCGTTCACTATGTTTCTTTCTGCCGGCGTCATGGCCTTGATGATCCGAAGTGAGTTGTTCGAACCTGGCCTGCAGTTAATGAGACCAGAGTTCTTTAACCAGCTCACGACGATGCACGGCATCGAGATGATCTTTGGTGCGATCATGCCCGCCTTCGTCGGATATGCGAACTGGATGCTTCCACTTCAGCTCGGCGCGTCGGACATGGCGTTCGCGCGCATGAACAACTTCAGCTTCTGGTTGCTACCCGTCGCGGGTGTCCTGCTAACCGTTTCGTTCTTTGTCACGGGTGGCGCAGCCGCCGGGGGTTGGACGCTTTATGCCCCACTCTCGGTCCAGATGGGGCCCGGCATGGACTTCGCAATCTTCGCGATCCATCTGATGGGTGCATCGTCGATCATGGGCGGAATCAACATCATCGTCACGATATTAAACATGCGCGCGCCTGGCATGACCCTCATGAAGATGCCGATGTTCGCCTGGACCTGGCTGATTACCGCGTTCCTGCTCATTGCAGTGATGCCTGTGCTGGCTGGCGCGATCACAATGACCTTGTTCGATCGGCACTGGGGCACCGACTTCTTCAACGCCGCTGGCGGCGGCGATCCGGTCCTTTATCAGCACATCTGGTGGTTCTTCGGCCACCCCGAGGTATATATCATGGTGTTACCGGCGTTCGGCATCATCTCCCAAGTGATTCCAACCTTTGCTCGCAAGCCCTTGTTTGGCTACGCATCAATGGTCTATGCGACCGCCTCGATTGCTATTTTGTCATTCATGGTGTGGGGCCACCACATGTTCACCTCTGGATTCGCGGTGACGGGCCAGTTGTTCTTCATGTACGCGTCCATGCTGATCGCCATCCCCACCGGTGTGAAGGTCTTTAACTGGGTCGCAACCATGTGGCAAGGCTCTCTTTCGTTCGAGACACCCATGCTGTTTGCGATCGGCTTCATCTTCGTGTTCACGATCGGCGGCTTCTCGGGTCTCGTGCTCGCAGTCGCTCCACTGGATATTGCATTACACGGCACCTACTACGTGGTCGCCCACTTCCACTATGTGCTCGTTGCGGGCTCACTTTTTTCGCTTTTCGCCGGTTGGTACTACTGGTCGCCCAAGTGGACCGGATATATGTACAACGAGACCCGCGGCAAGATCCATTTCTGGGCCTCGATGATTTTCTTCAACGTCACGTTCTTCCCGATGCACTTTTTGGGTCTGGCCGGTATGCCTCGTCGCTACGCCGATTACCCGGCCCAGTTCACCGACTTCAACCAGATCGCAACGATCGGTGCGTTTGGCTTTGGGTTGGCCCAGGTGTACTTCTTTTTTGCGGTCGTATTGCCTGCCTACAGGGGAGGCGAGAAAGCCGACGACAAGCCTTGGGATGGTGCAGAAGGCCTGGAGTGGAGTGTCCCGAGCCCCGCGCCGTTTCACACCTTCGTCACGCCACCTATCGTTGAATAATGCGTTGTTCCCCTGACACCCCACGCGAGATGACCATGAAAAAGACCCACCACCTTATTGCTATTGCATGCGTCGCGCTATCAGCGAGCGGTGCTTACGCACAGACCACGCTGCACGTCTACGGACCTGGCGGCCCAGCACCAGCAATGAAAGAAGCCGCGGCTGCTTTTGAAAAGAAGACGGGCACGCAGGTCGTCGTGACAGCAGGTCCGACCGGCATTTGGCTCGAACATGCGAAAGAAGATGCCGATGTCATCTACAGCGGATCAGAAACTATGATGTCTGACTTTGTCGTTGCGATGGGTGATCAGTTGACCCCGCAAGCGCCTGAGCCGCTTTATTTGCGACCCATGTCCATGCTCGTGCGCCCGGGCAATCCGCACCATATCAAGCGCTTCTCCGACCTGCTTAAGCCTGGTGTGAAAGTGCTGGTGGTCAATGGAGCAGGACAGAACGGAGTATGGGAGGACGTCGCAGGTCGCACCGGCGACATTCGCCAGGTCGCGGCCTTGCGGAAAAATATTGTCGGCTATGCAGGCAACAGCGCCGAAGCACGCAAGACATGGACCGAACAATCAGACATTGATGTATGGCTAATCTGGAACATCTGGCAGGTCTCCAATCCGACGCTCGCCGATGTGGTGCCCATTGAGCCGCGCTATGCGATTTACCGTGATTCGGGTGTAGCCGTGACGCGCAGGGGGCAGGATAACGCCGCGTCCGAACAATTTGTTGGATATTTAAAATCGAAAGACGGTGCAGCCATATTCTCTCGCTGGGGATGGATGACCAAGGAAAGCGGACAGACTCGTTCAGCGGTTAGGCATTAGACGCGGTGCGGCTTTGATGATCAACGGGACTTGAGTTAGTCAATAATCTGTTCCCGTTGAAGCTCCCGTCGCGACCGATCGAACGACGTTTGGGGATTATGCCTCGGACGACGCACTAAGATTGATCGTCGCTACCGCATTGTCCGTCTTACGTTCGTACTTTCCAAAGAGATCTCATTGCCATTAGTACATCTCAACTTAAAGCGCGTGGACGTAAAAAAGCATAATGAACTTCATCCATCTGTATGCATTTTTTTCGGTGGCAAAGGCCGGTAGCGTGAGCGCTGGCGCTGACATAATGAAGGTCAGCCAGCCTGCGGTGACGAGAGAAATAAAAGAGTTAGAGCAAAGGGTTGGAAGCCAACTTTTTGATCGGTTACCGCGAGGCGTCGTCCTAACAGAAGCAGGCTCTCTGTTGATGCGTTACGCGACCCAGATCTTCGGATTGGCAGATTCCGCGGAGCTTGAATTGCGAGAGTTGGCAGGCCTGAGCGCGGGGCATCTCGATCTCGGCGCGAGCGCAACCGTGGGTGTTTATCTTGTGCCACAGATCCTCGCTGATTTTCACACACGGTATCCGAACGTGAGGGTTGGCCTTTCAGTCTCAAACTCTCGGGCCGTGCAGTCTGCTGTTTGTATGAGTGAAATCGGACTGGGATTTATCGAGGGATCGTTTGACGCGACAAAACTTGACTCCCTGTCGTTAGGGCACGACGAGATAATCGCTGTCACGAATAAAAATCCCAGTTCTATCAGAGAACAAATGGTCCCAGTGGATCTCATTGCAGGCAGAACGATTTTGCGAGAAAAAGGGTCCGGAGTTAGGGAGGCCGTCGACGACGCGTACGCACGACTTGGTTTGTCAATCGAACCCATCGTATCGGTGAGCAACACCGAAGCAATCAAACGGTTGTTGCGCTCAACGCCCGGAAGCATTTCTTTTCTATCCAGAATGAGCGTAGTTGACGAGCTGTCGGCAGGCGTATTCGAGGAGGTTGGATTGCAGCATTTGAAGATCGAACGGCGCCTCAATTTGATCTGGCTCAAAGGACGAAGCCTATCCAGAGGCGCGACGCTGTTCAAAGCGCTTGTGGCGACAGCATCCAAGCCTCACCTTTGGGAGTTGGATCCAGCAGATTCTCAAGCCAACGGCTAGATGCAACTTGATATCGCAGCATTTCTTGTCCCGTCATATCCTCAATACGTATGCTTTTTTGGCATACATAGCTGATCAAAATGATATTAGTTTTATGCATGATTTCTTGGCATCCTAAACTCACTTTAAGGAAAAACATCATGAAACCGAAAATGTTAATTTTGGCAGGCTTGTTATCGATGAGTGCACTCACGGTCCAGGCTCAAACTCAAGACAGTGGGTTCTGGGTTACCCCGACTATCCAAGGTTACGGGAAGATGCACGCTCTCCCTCAGGCCGCTTATCGGCCACACGCGGATAAGGAATACAAGATCGTATTCGCGCTGACGCAAGCGGCTAAATCGCCAAGCGATGTCAACCCAGCATTGGATCATGTCGCTAGAACCGTCAACCTGTACGTATCTTCGGGCGTTCCGCTCGAGCACCTCAAATTTGTGGCAATTACGTACGGCGCCGCGACACCGCTTGCGCTGGACAATGCCCACTACCATACAAAATTCGGAGTCGATAATCCCAATTTGCCACTCATAGCAGAGCTAAGAAAAGCCGGAGTAGACGTGTCGGTTTGCGGTCAGGCTGTGGCCGAGCACAAATTCGCTTACGACTGGCTTAGTCCTTCAGTCACGCTAGCACTCTCTGGCCTGACAACGGTGACGACCTTGGAGACTGACGGATACGTACTGATGCCGATGTAGTTCACCTACAACTTTTTTTGAGAGAGACATGCTATCCACACGACCCTATTCCCGGAAGCTCGCATTGGCAGCATTCGTCATTTCGCTCGGGGTGCAAGCGACGGCGGGTGCTCAGACAAAATCTATCGATGATGCGTCACAGGGTTCAAACGAGTTCTACCCGCCGTGGCAACACGGAGAAAACAACGACGCCGTGCAGCGCGGCCTCGAATTCGACGTTCCGGATGCGGACAATCTTGCGGATTTTCATGGTGATCCGCAGCATCCCTTGCTCTCACTGTTTGTTGGTGGGAATTATTTCTTCGCAATGGCGCCGCTTGTGCAGGCATTCGAAAAGAAATATCCGCGGTTCAAAGGACACATGTATTGGGAAACTGTTCCTCCGGGACTGCTTGTTGACCAGATCAAAAATGGCGGCACGGTGACGGTTGGCAACTTGACCTGGACGGTCAAACCCGACGTGTATCTTGCTGGTCTGAATGCGGTCAACAAACAAATCGACGCTGGCCTATTGACATCGCCCGCTATCCCGTACGCGACCAATACGCTGACGATCATGGTATCGCAGGGCAACCCCAAGGCAATCTCAAGCTTGAGCGATTTGGGCAAGCCCGAGATTCGGCTTGCGATGCCCAACCCCAAGTTTGAGGGTGTCGCGCGGCAAATTGAAACGTCGCTAAAGAAAGCCGGCGGCCAGGATCTGGCGACGGACGTGTACAAAACGAAGATTGCCGACGGCACAACAATCCTTACACAAATTCATCACCGCCAGACTCCCCTTTGGATCATGCAGCACAAAGTCGACGCTGGAGTCGCCTGGAAATCGGAAGCGATGTTCCAGGAGCAGGTCGGTCATCCAATCGGGCACGTCGATATTCCTGATGATCAAATTACGACAGCGATCTACGCCGGGGCCTTGGTTAAAAACGCGCCTCACGCCTCGGACGGCAAACTCTGGCTCAAATTCATTCAGTCTCCTGAAGGCTTGTCGATTTTTGAGCGTTACGGCTTTAAGCCCTATTCGGCTCATCCGCAATGAGCGGATCAGAATGAAAAGGACGCGACGTCGACTGATTCCTATGAGCAACTTATAACGCACTGATTCATGTCGAGAGCGAAAATCTAATCGTGGAGTTTGATTGAATGGAACCAGGAAACCCAACGCAAACGCACTTAACTTCGCTTTGGCGTAGCGCGTTCCTGCAGGCGCTCGCAGTTGCGTTGACGCTTTCCGCAGCGCTCCTGTTCTTAAGTCAGGGAATGGCTTACGCCGATCAGTCGCCCGGGGCCGGTGCGAGCATCGCCCGGTTGGGCTCGTCCAGTGGCATTCCCGCTTGTTCAAGTTGCCACGGCAGCAAGGGAGAAGGCAATCCTGCCGTCGGCTACCCGCGCCTCGCTGGGCTGCCGGAAGCGTACCTGAACCAACAACTTAATGCATTGGCCTCTGGCAAGAGGTCAAACCCCATGATGACGCCCATCGCAGTGCTTCTGAGCAACGAACAAAAAAGTGAACTTTCAGCTTTCTATGCGAACTTGCCGGCCGCTTCCGGGTCGCTACCGGCCACACCACGGGCGCCTGATTATTTGCGCGGCGAGGCGCTTGCACTCCATGGGAAATGGTCCGAAAACGTTCCCGCGTGCATCCAGTGCCACGGCAGAGGCGGCAGCGGTGTAGGGGCCGTGTTCCCCGCTTTGGCTGGCCAGTCTTCAGTTTATATCCAGAACCAACTCACGGCTTGGAGGGCCGGCACGCGCGCACCCGGGCCACTTGGTCTCATGTCTGTTGTCGCAAGCAAGTTGTCGGTGTCCGAATCTAAAGCGGTCGGCGACTACTTTGCGGCTCAACCGCTTGTTGTTCAAGGATCGACGCGATGAAACCAAGTCTCGCAATTGCCGCAGTCGGTAGCATTCTCGCGATATGTGCCGGAACAATCTGGCTTGCCGGTTTCAGACAGCCGGCCCCCATTCAATCAAAACCCGCACTGACGGTTTCACCATCTCTGGCCAACACCACTGCAAAGAGGGCGGCATTTTCGCCAAGCGATGCGCCGATTCCTAATACGGACTTTGGCAAGGTCGTCAAGCAAGGTCAGCAAATCTTTGAGAATCCGGCGATTTACGCAAAAGCTTATGTCGGCAACCAACTGCGCTGCGCAAGTTGTCACCTTGATCAAGGCCGCAAGGCGGGTGCTGCTCCGATGTGGGGCGCGTACTTGGCCTATCCGGCTTATCGAGCGAAGAATGGACATGTGAATACTTTTGCTGAGCGACTGCAGGGTTGCTTCAGATACAGCATGAATGGAAAAGCCCCCCCTCTGGGAGATCCTGTTCTTGTCGCACTGGAAACATATTCGTACTGGATGGCGCACGGAGCTCCACTCGATTCGAAAATCGAGGGTCGGGGATTTCCGAAGATGCAAAAGGCCAAGCTCAAGCCAGATTACGCGCGGGGATCAAGCGTCTATACCGCGAATTGCGCGCTCTGCCATGGCGCTAACGGCGCTGGACAGCGCGGAGCCGACGGGAGTGTGGCATTTCCCGCACTGTGGGGAGACGCGTCATATAACTGGGGTGCGGGCATGGCTAGCGTTAAAAACGCGACCGAATTCATTAAGGCCAATATGCCACTCGGCAAAGGCGGCACGCTGAGCGACCTGGACGCATGGGATGTGGCCCTGTACATCGACAGTCAGGATCGTCCACAAGATCCTCGATATACCGGATCGGTGGCGCAAACCCGCGCGAAATACCATGATTCCGCGCAATCGATGTATGGCCAATCGGTCAACGGACATGTGTTGGGTAGCCAGTCGACTCCGTCAGGTGGCAGCCTGCACAAAGGAAGCTAGGATGTCGACAACTTATAGCGCTCAAGGGGACGCAGAGCTCGACACTTCCCAGATCACCGTCATTGCCCGAACCGAGTCGATGCTCGTGCGCGCTCACGGATTAGCGGCCGTGATTGCGCTGATTGTCTCAGCACTCTTTGGCACCGTAGTCGCAATCAAGTTTGTCGATCCAGAATTCTTGGGGACGCAGCCGTGGGCTACATGGGGATTGCTTCGTTACAACCACACGCAGGGGATCATGTTTGGCTGGTTGGGCAACGCATTTCTCTGCTTCCTTTATTATGCGACCCCGCGACTCGCCGGCCGGTCGGTGACGAGCCAAAGGTTGGGGTGGGCGTTGTTTGCCCTCTGGAATTTCGGCATGGTGCTTCCTGGGTGGGCGCTCGTGGAGGTCAATCTGCCTCAGTGGCTGCTTGCAATAAAGCCACTTGAATGGACCGAGTTCCCGTTGGTTATTAACGCCGTCACCGAAATATGTCTGGTGATTATTATCGCTCAGTTCCTTTGGCCTATAGCAACGGGCCCTGAACGAGATCGCCTATATATTTCAGCGTGGTACGCATTAGGCGGTGGTGTCTTCACGTTGCTTGCCTTTCCCATGGGCAGCCTTGTCCCGGAATTCGTGCCTGGCGCGGTTGGCGCGGCGTTTAGTGGCCTGTGGATCCACGACGCCGTTGGGCTACTCGTGACCCCGTTTGCGCTTGCAATGTCGTACTACGTAATACCGGCCGTAACGGGACGTCCTGTCTATAGCCATTTCGTATCAATGCTTGGGTTTTGGGTCCTCTTTTTTGTCTACCCGCTCAATGGCACGCATCACTACGTTTATTCTGCGATCCCCATGGACACCCAGCGTGCAGCGATCGCCGCGTCGCTGCTACTTGGTGTCGATGTGATTATTGTCGTCTTCAATCAGTTAGCATCGCTGCGCGGCGCCGGTGCACTCATGTATCGAGACGTGCCCCTTCGCTTTATATGGGTCGGTGTTGTCTTCTACTTAATTGTGAGCATTCAAGGGTCGCTACAGGCTTTGATGCCCGTCCAACGGGTGATTCACTTTTCGGACTGGGTGATCGGGCATTCGCATCTCGCAATGCTAGGTTTTGCGACTTTCGTAGCGGCTGGCGGCATGCTGCATGCCTGGCAGCGGACCCCCGGTGCTCGATACCACGGCGGATTGGCCAGCGCCGCATTCTGGTTGGTCAGTATCGGGCTGGCTTTTATGTTTATCGATTTGAGTGTCGCGGGCTTGGTCCAGGGCAAATCCTGGGCGCAGCCCGTGCCGTGGATGGATTCAGTCCGCGCCTCAATGCCTTATTGGTGGTGGCGAGTCGGGGCGGCTTTTCCCATACTTGCAGGCTTTGGTTGTCTGCTCGCTTCAATGCTCGTCGGTCGGCAGGCAATATTAACGGATGAGAAGCAATGAGTTTGCTCCCGCGTCGTCGATGGTTTGGCGCAAGCCAGGCAGTGCTGTTTATTGCGGGTATTGGATTTTTTGTCCTTTCTGTAGTGGCACTTGGAATCTTACCGGGGTTGCGTCTTGAACGTTCGATTCGAGCCGACACTCCGGCGGTCCTCAGCCCCTATACGAAAGCTCAGCTTCACGGTCGTTCACTTTATGCGGCGCAAGGGTGCGCGTATTGCCACTCCCAGCAGGTTCGCAATATCGCAGAGGATGTTCGGCGATGGGGACCGCCGACGCAGCCATGGGAGACGAAATATGATTCGCCCCAACTGTGGGGAACGCGGCGTATCGGGCCCGACCTTGCTCGTGAGGCCGGCGTTCGTAGTAAGGATTGGCAACTTGCGCACCTCTACGATCCGCGTTACATCGTACCTGGCTCGATCATGCCCGGGTACCCGTGGATGTTCGACGGGAGTGTGACTCGACCAAAGGTTGACGCGCTCGACCTTGTTGCGTATCTGGAGACGCTCGGCGCAGCTCGCCGAGCGGAAATGAGAAATCTGCAACTATTAACCGCTGATCAGATTTCCGCGAGACGGCCAAGTGCATCGGCTAAGGGCACTATTCCTGATTGGCTCGCCGACGTAAGCGGCACGATCTGCAGCGCTGCGTCATCGAGTATCAATGCCCGGTCTGGGCCAGTGAAAAAAATAACGGTAGACGAGGGCATTGAACTCGAAACCGCTTCTCTTGACACCGACCCGTCGAGAGCGCACGCGAGTATCACGGGATCGGCCGCCTCCGATGCCCCACCAGCTAAGGGAGATTTGACACGCGGTCATACCTTGTTTAAGCAGTCGTGTGCGGGTTGCCATGGAGCATCTGGGAACGGGCACTCACCGGCCGCAACCGCTCTCGCCCCCCGTCCGGCCGACCTAACTCAGTTCGAATACTCGGATCAAGCGTTGGCAAGCGTTTTAGAGAATGGTGTTGCGGGATCTTCGATGCCTGCTTGGCGTGATCTCAGCGATCAACAAGTCGCAGACCTCGTGGCCTATGTGCAATCGCTTGGGCAAAAGCCAAGCGTCATGCCGACTCAAAGCGCGACACTTGCATTTGGGTCTCAGCTGTACGCTGCCGATTGCGCCGCGTGCCACGGTGTAAACGGCAAAGGCGATGGACCTGTTTCCGCTATCCTCAAGCCAGCGCCGTTCGACTTCGAACACATTCGTCCTTCGACGGCCGAAATCGAAAAGGTCTTGATGCAAGGCGTGCCCGCTAGTGCAATGCCAGCGTTCCCGGGACTTGACGCGTCGGACAAAAAAGCGCTCGCGACTTTTGTCCGATCAATTTATCAAGGACCGATCGACGCTAGTAATCGTCATTGATACCGGTATAGGAGTTTGTATGTTTACGATTATGGTATGGGCATTGTTCGCCATCCTTATTTTTGTCGTCGCTATATGGTTCGCTTTTCCCTCATATCGCGCAAGGGTCGAATTCCCAAAATACCGCTTCCAGCAAATCGAAAAAGAACTCGATGCAACCTTGGAAAGCCGAATCGACCAAAATTCGGTGCAAAAATGCAAGTCGTGAGGCTCACGATTTGTTGGGGTAGGGGTCGAGTATTATCGCCGTTGCGAGTCTGGATATCCGGTTCGCGACGGTGATTTAGCGCAAAACGGAACATTGACTCAGTGACAGCAAAAACCTTCTCTGGCATCGACGCTGACCTTTGGCATGAGCGATTAGATATGCTTCAGGATCTCCACGTCCGCCCCCTGACGGCGTACGTTCAGGAGTTGATCCGGAGAACCGGGGCGGCGCCATTTTTTGATCCCCTCGACGGTGGCTGTGAGGCGAAGGTTCTGATATTGCTTGAGTCGCCTGCGAATATTACCTCCCAGCCTCGCTTGGTGTCTCGCGACAATCCGGTCCCAACACAGCGCAATCTTAAGCGCTTCCTGGCTGAAGCCGGCCTGCCTCGTTGCGAGAGCGTATTGTGGAATGTCTATCCATGGCTTGCGGATTCGGCGTCTGGAAGACAACACCGGTTATCCAACCGCGATATTGACCGTGGTGTCGCCGAACTAACGACTCTACTCGATCTCCTGCCTAAATTACGCGTCATTGTGCTCGCGGGACGAAAAGCGCAGCGCGCATTACCAACGCTCCGCAAGGTACCGACCGCCGCCTCGATCCTGTCCATGCCGCACCCGAGCCCATTGTCTGTCTGCACGTCACAGCATGTAGGGCCAGACATTGTGAGAACGCTTGCTCACGCCACGAAATTAGCGCTTCTCCCTACGGTGGCGCCGAAGATTTCCGGATAGTTGTCTTTTTGTCGAGGTGGTCCGCATTCTGGCTGGAAGAATCGATAACTTTGTCGTGGACGGTCACTTGGACCGGCCGGCGATGACCCGAGCTAGACCGGTGGAACGGGAATCATTCGGTTCGAGGCGCACGGAATATACAAGTAAAGAAGTGCGTGTTTACGCCGTGGCGCCGCCCAGCGCGCTCCCTTTGCGTCGAGCAGCCTCGAAATTCAGCTTGACTGCACTTGAACGGCCGAGCTTAGCTTATCTCCATCGCGCGGAGCAATGACAAGGTAACGCTGCTTGTTCGCGCCATTGGTCGTTTCTGGCCGCACGACCTGTCGGATTTGGCCAATTGCGTTGACGATCGCTGAACCCGCGGGGTTGCTCATGAAATTCGCCAGCGGTTCCAACTCGCCGCTCCCATCGGGGTGATCCGAAAGCGCTATCACATAAGGTTTTTTAGGCTCCAAACCCGTCACCGACGCTTGCAACACCTGAATCAAACCTTGATCAAAAAGTGACACGCTCGTTGGCGCGGTTGTGCTCGTTGACGTGGACGAGGCTCCCACCGCCATCATGGTCAGATGTGCCGCTTTGCCTGCCACACCGAGTGGCTGCGTATTCTGGGTGCCATCACCCATTCGAACGGCATTCGGTACATAGGTAACCGCTTGCGGCGCTTGTCCGATTGGCACGGTGGCAATCACCTGGTTCGTCAACGTGTCGATCGCAGTCATCGCATCGGCGTTTTCAAGACCGACATACATGCGTGTGCCGTCGCCTGATGGCCAGATGCCGTGCGGAAGTTTTCCGACGGGTATCGTCGCGACCTGGGAGAAGTCATCGGTTTTAAACACCTTGACTTCATTGGTACCCCCAATTGTCACGTAGGCAAAAGAGCCGTTGCTATTGCGTGCGAAGTTGACGTGATTGCTGATAGGACCGGTATCGATCGTCTTGAGGATATTGAACGGTGGTCGGGCGTTAAATACCTGCGTCTTGCCCGTATCCTTCAAAGTGAACCACACCTGCTTGCCATCAGGCGTTGCGGCGATGTTCGGACAAAATGGACTGGCCTGCGTAACGTGACCGACTATCTTATGACTCGCCACATCGATCACGACAGTCTCCGGATTGAACGACGAGCAGACATACCCGTATTTCCCGTCGGGCGAGAAGATCTGCATGCCAGGTCCCGCCGGCACGACAATGCGAGATTTCTCTTCGTAGGTCGAACCATCCAGCACTGCGATGTAATTCTCGCCCCGTACCGTAACCCAGACCTCCTTGCCGTTGGGCGTGAAGAACGCCTCGTGCGGGGACCGTCCGACATACGTCACGTGCTTGAGCGCGTTGGTCTCGGTATCGATGAACGAGACTGAATTGGAGCCGATCGAGACTACGGCGATTGTCTTGTGGTCCGGCGAAAAGCCCATGCCGTGAACCAGCACCTGGCCTTTGTAGAGCGGGCTGAAATTGCCGGGCGACGGATCGCCAAGCTTGATCAAACCAACTAGCGTATTGCTGGCAGGATCGATGACGGAAACGGTATTAGAAAACTGCTCGGCGGCGTAGACGCGATCCTGATGGCTGATGGGTATGTCGGCGGCAGAAGCCCGTCCGGGCGCCTGTCCTGCGAGGACAGCTTGCGCAAAGACGAGCGCAATCAGGGCTGAGAGAGTCGAGAGTGCGGAGATGCGGTTCATTGTGGCTCCTGATTCATTTTCATGGACATGCCGTTATGGGTCTGATGCTGGTTTTTTTCATATGCCGGATCGGACGCCCGATTTCCGCCATCGGCTGTGCCGGGCGCTGAAGTCGATACGCTCGAACCGATCGCCAGATGCATCGCAACGATCTCTTGCTGCTGCTCAACCACGATCTCTTGCGCGATGCGGCGCAACTGCTCGTTCTTTCCATATTGCAGTTCGGCGCGCGCCATATCGATAGCACCCTGGTGGTGCGGCACCATCATCGCCACAAAATCATTGTCGATGTCCCCACTTGGCTTGACCACCATGTTGGTCATCATGGTCGACATCGCCTTATCGTTTTCTGATAGGAACGAAGACTCCGCAGACGTTTCACTATTCCGAACTGCGCCTGCAAGAGCGTCACTGCTCGCGGGAAGAAAAATAAGGGCGCTGGCGAACGGCACTGCAGTGCCTAGCCAACGCAGGGAGCTCGAAGCCATCGTGAGTGATCCTCTTTGGGTGAGTAACAACGGGCGAACGCCGGGTGGGCGCCGTTTATTCCAGGATATTTTCAAACAAAGGGTTTACCACTTGACTCGAAGTTAAACGTCTTTGCCACTACGGCTTGCATCTTGGCAATGGGACACAGCCCTAACGCTGCCCGGTCAGCGTTCCAACTGCGTCCACCGCTGCATTTGGGAACCAGCAGACGACGGGAGGACAGCGCATGAGGCATGCATAGAATCGCAAGAGGGCCAGCCACCTTTCGAGCATTGAAAGCGCGAATGAGCGTTTCTTCCGGCCAGTATTCGCTGCACGTCTAGGCGATAGGCAGATTGTTTGCGCCCAGCACGGAGGCTTTCGTCGAACTATTTGATGAACAATTTCCCGCCCGCTTCAGCTCCGTTATTGTGCGGTGACGGTAATCCGATGCCACGCTGTACTTAGATAGCCTTTGAAATTCCATACATCGGCTACCTGCGATACCTGAGTCTGCCCGGCCGAGTCCCATGCGCGCACTGAGAGTTCATGCGTGCCTTTCGGCAGCGCCAGCTCAACGTTCCAGAGCTTCCAGCTCCATCGGGTGCCAGGCTCGACGTTGAGTGCGGCTTGTGTCCACGTCACACCGTCATCTGACGACACCTCCACGCGCGCCACCGATGTGCCCGTCGCCACGGCGTATCCGGCGACTCGGACAGGACCTGCGCACAAGGTTGCGCGCCGTAGTCAAATCGCAGGCGCAACGTTGAGCGCATTTTTACGCTTCCGCGCAGCCCCACGACGATACGTATGACAGATGAAAACGTCTTTCGCATTGGCATGAAATCGATCACCCGAACGGCCCCTTCCTCGGTCTCGAAATCGGTTTCCATGATGAGGGTGTCTTGCTGATAGCGGCGACTTTGACGGGTCCGCGGTGCAACGGGGGCCATCGACCAATGACTATTTTCCGCGGTGCCGAGCAACGCGGCGAAGCAGGCATCGTCGTCAAAACGTGGCCAGCACAGCCAGTCTATCGATCCATCGCGGCTCACTAACGCTGCAGTTTCGCCGTCGCCCAATAGGGCATAGTCCTCGATCGGGTTGCTCATCGCGGCTTTACTTTGGGCGAATTTATTAGACTTTGTACTTTTTGGCGAGGAAATGAATCCCGCCGACAAGACCCAACGCAGCAAGTGCCCAGAACGCTGAACGGTGGCGGTCGGTGAACATTTCCCAACTTCCGGTCTTCGACTCTTGGTCAAACCGTCCATGCGCGCCGTAATTCCCGGGGACCGGTTCATACAGATTAGCTGGCGCATCGGGCGCGAGTGGCACGTCGGTCAGCTGGCCTGCGTAGCCCGCCGACGCCAAATAATTATCGATCAGCCCTGGTGCAACGCGGTTTGCGAGAATCGCCTTCACCGTCGGGAAGCCGACCTACATTTCGCGCCGCTTGTGTGTGGCGGCGAAGAAGATCGCGCGAACCGGTACTTCCGGCTCGAAAATCGGGGCGACCGGCTTCGCCTTCGCTCCCATCTTGTTCATCGCCCAGTCGAATTGCGGCGTGTTGACCGCCGGCAGGTCGCCATCGTCAGGTGCACTTTCAGCTTGTCATGGATGATTCCCGAGCGCAGTGCATCGGTAAAGCCGCGAATCGCAAACTTCGCGCCGCAATAGATTGATTGCAACGGCACTGACTGATATCCAAGCGCCGACCCGACATTGACGATGGTGCCGCGATTACGCGATCGCATGCGCGAGAGTGCGGCCATCGTGCCGTGTACTTGACCAAGGTACGTCACTCGCGTGCCACGCTCGAATTCCTGTGCAGTGAGCTTGGAGACCGGTGCAAACACGGTCGCCATGGCGACGTTCACCCACACGTCGATCGGGCCGAGTTCTTTCTCAGCGCGCGTGGCGGCTGTTTCGACTGCTTCTGCATCGGCGACATCGGTCGGAATCGCGAGCGCACGAATGCTATATCGACTCTCTATTTCGGTGGCCGCGCGCGTCAAACGATCGGGTTCACGCGCCAGCAACGCTACGTCGTAGCCTCGACGGGCAAACTCTTCGACGGTCGCACGGCCTACACCCGCGCTAGCCCCCGTTACCACTGCTCCTTTTGTCATGTTGATCGACCAAGTTCACACGGAGTTCCTACGGGCGCTCACAACGTATTGACGATTTCGGCAATGCGGAAGATAGAGCGCGTGATTTGAAAAGCAATCTGAATTCAACAACCTGCGCAAAAGCCGAACCGGATCATCGATAGGATCGCGGATTACCGAGTGCAAACGGGTTTTCACAATGCGGCGTGCCA
>NZ_JBSIPA010000470.1:0-5048 GCF_053574605.1 Caballeronia sp. M23-90
ACGAATCCGCCTTCGAGCCGGAACAGCGCCGAGCGGCCGCCGCCGAGATCTTCAACGCCTTGAAATCCGAACCGGTCGGCTTGCAATGTGCCCTGCTCGGCGATAAAAGCCCGGGACCCGTGGAGGTTGCTGACATAGCCAAGTCCCGCATCGAGACTTCCGTACAACGTCACGCTGCTTTGCGCATGAACACTTGAAGGCGCAGAGAGCGCGACAGCAGACGCGACCCCGGCCGCGCACACGACGGATGCAATTTTCATTGGAAGAGAGGAAAAGCGTGGAAGGAAAGGAAGGGAAAGGAACGGCGCGGGTTCAGGTTGTCTGAATCTTTTTCCCGGGCCGCGCCCACACAGCAGTAAAGACAAGATTGACGATGATCGCCGCCACCGTCCCTGCCGCCATGCCGTTGCTGAGCACGAGCTGCAGGTTCGCGGGAAAGCGGGCGTAGAGATTGGGGACCAGTATCGGCAGCAGGCCGACGATCAACGCCACCGCGAGCGTGTACTGATTGCTGCGCGCATTCAGGTCGACCTGGCCGAGCATCTTGATGCCCATGACACCGATCATCGCGAAGACGATCAAAGCCGTGCCCCCGACCACTGGCGCGGGGATCGAATAAGCAAGCCGTGCGAGCGGCGCGAACAGTGCGATCACGATCAGCATCGCGCCGGCGGTAGCCGTGACATAGCGTGAACGCACGCCGGTCGTCTGCACCACGCCAATGTTTTCGGCGCTCGTGATGATGAGCGACGTGCCCAGCAACGCACCAATCAGCGAGGCCACGGCGTCGCCGCGAATGGTGCGGGGAACGTCGCGCGAAGTATCGATGACCCTGCCCGTGATCTCGCCGACTGCGACCGTCTGCGCCGTTGCTTCGGCCATCGATATCACGCTGAAAATCAGCATGGGCAGGGCAGCGATCACATCGAAATGCGGCGTGCCGAACGGGAACAGCACCGGGTGCGTGAAAACGGGACCCTGCATGACAGTGGCGAGCGGCATGTAGCCCAATGCCCAGCTTGCCAACGCGCCAATGACGAGGCCCAGCAGCACCGCAAGGCGCCCCGCCGCTCCTTTCAGGGCACGCGCAATCAGAAGCGTGGAGGCGACGGTCAGGAGGGCAAGCCCGAGCGCCTGCGGCTGCGCAAATGTCGGAGTGCCGGGCTGTCCGACGATCACGCCCGCATAAATCTTGATCAGGCTCACCGACACCAGCAGCAACATGGCGCCGATCACCACGCGAGGAAAAAAACGCAGGCAACGTGCGAATACCGGCAGGATGATCCAGTAGAACAGGCTCGTGAGGATCACCGACCCGGCGGCGGTCTGCAGGTCGGTCTGTTTCGCGACGACGGCGAACAGCATCACCGGCGCGCCGCCCGGAACCATCACGAACGGGAGTCGCGCGCCAATGGCCGCCCAGCCGAGCGACTGCAGCAACGTGCCGATGCCGCAGGCAAGAAACGTCGCACCGATCAACTGGACCGTGAGCTCAGCGGGCAGCGACAACATCCTGGCGACGAGGAAAACGGCCGTGATCGGCGATGCCGCCATCGATAAAACATGTTGTAAGCCGAACAGCACGAGTTGCCATGCGGGCAGGCGTGCATCGACGGGATCTCGTGCTGGATCAGGACTCATGGCCCCTCCGGAAGTCAGGCGCGTGGGCATGGTTCAGGCCGGCAGCCAGGGCAATTGCTCGCGGCTGTACCGGAGGGTCTGGAACACGCTGTTCAACTGGCCGGGACCGGTCTTGCGTGCGGCTTCATCGGGGTATTGATCGAACCACGGAATGATGTATTCCCAAACCACTTCGCCTGCGGGCGTGACCTCGAACAGGCGGCCTGTCGCGGACTCCGTCACGTGCGTATTGCCGTTGGGCAGGCGCTGCGCGTTGCCCATGAAGGGGCTGTAGAACACGTTCACGACATCGTCGGCATAGGACCACACGACCGCGTTGTTCGAGGGATCGATCTCGAGCACGCGCGAGAACGCGACGTGCGCGCCAGTGCGAAAGTTGCCGTTATCGAAGGTGAGGATGTTGCCGTTCGGCAGCGCCACCGGCGCGTGCTGGTGCGACACCACGCTGGGCGGAATATGCATGGCGAGCGCCCCCGTCGGCTTGTCCACTGCGATGATGCCGGAGGTCGTCCGCAAGCTCATGAGCACCTGGCCCTGTGCGTTGACACCGATGCCGTTCACGAGCGGCCAGTGGTATCGGCCGAAGCCCGGGGCGATTGGGAAGTCCTCGGGATTCAAATGTTCCCAGGCTTTCCATTCCCATACGAGTTCACCCGCACGATTCACTTCGCGGATGACGTCGCCATACATGACTTCGTCAGGTCCGTATGCCGTGCCACCGGGTACTCGCCCAGCGAAGCCGGGTGGAACTGGCGCGCAGGCCGAATACAGGAGGTGACCATTGGCAAGCCATTGCGCGTCGTGGTGATGCGCAGGATCTTCGTAACGCCAGACCACTTCGCCTTGCGGCGTGACTTCGGAGAAATCGCCGCCGTGCCACATCGACCAGGGCGCATAGAGATCGGGCGAATGTGCATGGCTGCCGTTGTAGCCCAGGTTGCCGTTAGGCAGGATCACAGCGTGACGTCCGGGGCGCACGGGCATCTTCCATTGATGCACGACCTCACCTTGCATATCGATGAGATAGACATGACCCCCGCCCGTTTGTGGCGCGATCAGGGTATAGCCATGCGCCGATAGCGCGGGATCATGGGCGATGAGACCGACGCCGCGGCGTCGCTGGGTAATCTGGTCTACGGACGTTGACACGTTGAACTCCTTTGATGACGGAGCCCAATGTAGGGGATACTGGCTGTCAGGAAAATATGATTATTCTTTACGGCCCGTTCGGAAAAAACATACACCCGATCCATGCGCTCAATATCACAGACATTCCGATGCTTTGACGAAGTCGTCCGCCGCGGTTCCATCCGAAAAGCTGCTCAGGCGCTGCATTTGACGGCAGCCGCCGTGCACCAGCAAATCATGAATCTTGAAGAACAGGTCGGCACGCCGCTGTTCGACCGGCTGCCGCGTGGCATGAAATTGACCACGGCCGGCGAGATCGTGATCGCAGCCGTACGACGCGGGCAACGTGACTTCGACAACGCCATGACGCAGATAGAAGATCTTCGCTCGCTGCGCCGCGGTCATATCAACCTCGCGGTGTCGCCTTCATCGGCCGAACACATGGTGCCGGAGGCCATCGAGGCGGCCATCAAGAGTTATCCCGGGATCACCTTCAGCGTGCGCTCCGGCAATGGCGAGAGCATCCTGAAGTGGGTCGAGACGGGCGAGGCTGACATTGGCTATGGCCTGCGCCGCAAGCCGCCGCCAGGCGTAGTCGAAGTGCGGGCGTTCGCTCAGCGTCTGGGGCTGGTCGCAGCGCCCGGTCATCCGTTGTGCGAGCTGGACAGGCGGCCTCGGTTGCGCGACTGTCTCGACTATCCCCTGATCCTGATGACACCCGACACGGAATTGCGCGCAATGGTCGATCAGATCGATCATCGGGAGCAGAGAAAGGCGCGCCCGCTCGTCGAGACCAGTTCGGTCTCGATGGTTCGGCGTCTGGTGGCCAATGGCCTGGGTATCGGCTTCCTGATTGCCGAGAACGTGGCGGAAGACGTCGAACAGGGACGACTCGTGTGGACTCCGCTCTCGGATGCGGGAGCCAAGTCGTTCAGTTGCCTTTATCAGCGATCCGACCTGACCACGACGACAGCCATGGGCATGTTCCAGGAGTTTCTGGGGCACGCGATTACTCGCATGGAGGAGCGCTTTGAGTCTCAAGGCATCTCCGCAAAATCACAACGATGATCCGCCCGACTGGAACCCATGTCTTGCGGATCTCGCAGAAAGGGTGAGAGCACACGGCACGCGACCGGCTTCTTGCATTCCAGAGTGAACCGCGTCCCAGTTTGCTGGGCGGAGTTTCGCTTGGCCAATCCCTTGATCCGGCAAGATTCATGCGCCGCCCAATTCAACGTTGCGTGCGAAAGCCGGACGCGCTGCGCTGGACGCTGCATCGAATGCTGCCTGGCGCGACCGGCAAACGTTATTAACCGCGTGCACTCCGCCTGCCCCGCAGGATCAGCACGCCGTAAACGATTCCGGCCGCAAGACTCGTGCAACCGCTGAAACTGACGAGTCCCATCGCCCACCCTTCGTCGCCAACTACGAAACTGAGCGCCAGCAAAATCCCGCACCAACCTGCGATCCGGAACCCGCGCGACTGACCTTCGCGCAATTTCCGTCCGAATACCGTCTCCTGATGCCGCTCCATGGCAAAGGCGAGAAATGCAAAGGACAGTACGCAAATGATCAGAGCCAATCCATGCATCACGTGCTCTCCTCTTCTGCTTCCCGCACTGCAACCCGGCGCCCGGCCGCGCTTCTTGCCACAGCCTTCACACGTGGCCGATGACGCCCCGTGCGGACCGCCAGCGCCGCATGCAGCGCCGCGAACGCCCACATCATCAGATCGAAGCCCACGAACACCCAGTCGCCTTGCGCGATGGAATGCCACAACGGCCGTTGCGTGGTGAGCGCATTGAGCACGGGCAAGAACGCCAGCAAGCCGGCCGCGAACCACAGCAATTCAATCCAGGCGCGCTTTGCAGGCCGTGCAAGCGTGTACAGCAAGGTTGCCGCCCATATCGTGAAGAACAGGTTGATCTCTGCTTTCGGGCGCTCGGGCATTGCCACGGGCAGCAGCCGGTTGGCCCACAGGAACCCCGTCATCGCGATGGAAAGCCCCGCGATGCTCGCAATATTCAAACGTTCGACGAGCCAGAAGCCGAAATAAGGCCGCGCAGGATCAGGCAGCTTTTGACGCCGTTTGACCGTCCACATGACGAGGCCGGTGCCTACCATCGCCGTGCCGGCAAGACTCACGATGAAATACAGCCAGCGCAACTGCAGCCCGCTGAACCGGCCGAGGTGCAACGCATACAGCACGCCGCGCGTTGCCGTTTCGCGCGGGGACGCAGCACGTGTTTCCATGAGCCCGCAATACTTGTTGTTCGACG
>NZ_JBSIPA010000471.1:0-5044 GCF_053574605.1 Caballeronia sp. M23-90
TCGTCCCGCGGGGCGCCGGTACGGGCTTGTCTGGCGGCGCAATGCCGATACGGCATGGCATCGTGGTGTCTCTTGCGCGCTTTCGCAAGATCATGGAAGTCGATCCGTATGCGCGAACCGCGGGACGATGGGCACGTCGAGCCGCGCGCAAATCTGCACGACACGCTGAACCTGCGCCTCGGTTTCCGGCAATGCAACGGCAAGCGGCAAGCGTCTATACGCGGCGAGTCCGTCGCATTCGTACGCGGCGGTGTCTTCCTCGCGATACAACAAGCAATGCGTCGGCAGTACAGCCATCAATGCCTGGACCACTTCGCGCTGGCGTTGCGCGAGAATTTCCGGCGAAAGCTCGGCGGGTGCGTTCATGTCTCCTCCCGGCAATTTGTGCGCTGGAGCATTTCCAACAGCAGATCGCCTGATCTTGCACCTGGGCGTCCCCGCCGTCGATTGGGCTAATTACGGGGACGGAGCGCGTTTTCCCTGAGACGCTGAGTTATCAGGCGTCGTACGTAAAGATCTTGCCTGGATTCATCAGGTTGTTCGGGTCGAGCGCGTGTTTGATCGAGCGCATCACGCTGATCGCGTCTTCGCCATGTTCTTCGATCATGAACTGCATCTTGTGCAGGCCGACGCCATGCTCGCCGGTACACGTTCCGCCCATGCGCAGCGCGCGCTGCACGATCCGGTGATTGATGCGTTCGGCTTCTTCGAGTTCTTCTGGCTTCGCGGGATCGAGCAGCATGGCGACGTGGAAATTACCATCGCCGACGTGGCCAACTATCGGGCAGGGCAGCGTGCTCGCCTTCAGATCCTGTTCCGTCTCCATCACGCATTCGGCCAGGCGCGAGATCGGCACGCATACATCCGTGGTCACTGCGCGGCAACCGGGTTTCAATTGCAGCATCGCGAAATAGGCGTTGTGGCGCGCGTTCCACAGGCGGCTGCGATCTTCCGGGCGCGTCGCCCACTCGAAATCCGTGCCGTGATTTTCGGCAATGATCGCCTGCACCGTTTCCGCTTGCTCCTTCACGCTGCCTTCCGTGCCATGGAATTCGAAGAAGAGCATTGGCGATTCGCGGAAAGTCATGTTCGAGTGGCGGTTGATCGAACGCACGGCGAGCGAATCCAGGAATTCGACGCGGGCGACCGGCACGCCCATCTGGATTGTTTCGATGGTCGCGCGCACGGCGTCGCCCATCGACGGAAATGCGCACACCGCCGCCGATACCGCTTCCGGCTGCGGATAAAGCCGCACGGTGATCTCGACGATCACGCCAAGCGTGCCTTCCGAGCCGACGAACAAGCGCGTCAAGTCATATCCCGCCGATGATTTGCGCGCACGCGTGCCGGTCTTGATGACGCGGCCGTCGGCGAGTACGACGGTCAGGCCGAGCACGTTCTCGCGCATGGTCCCGTAACGCACGGCATTCGTGCCCGAGGCGCGCGTGGCGGACATCCCGCCAATGCTTGCGTCTGCGCCCGGGTCGATCGGGAAGAACAGGCCCGTATCCTTCAATGCTTCGTTCAACTGTTTGCGCGAAATCCCGGGCTGGACCGTGACGGTCAGGTCTTCGGCGTCTATCGACAAGACGCGGTTCAGGCCAGACATGTCGATGGACACGCCACCCTGCACTGCCAGCAAATGACCTTCAAGCGACGAACCATTGCCGTACGGAATCACCGGCACATTGTGTTCGGCGCACAGCTTCACTACCGTCTGGACTTCTTCCGTGCTCGTCACGAACACGACGGCATCGGGCAATTGCGGGTCGAACGGGGATTCGTCGCGTCCGTGGTGCTCGCGCACGGCGGCCGTGGTCGAAATGCGATCACCAAAAGCGGTTTTCAGCGCATCGAGCAGGGTGGCAGGAAAGGTGCGGCGAACGGCGATTGGAGGGACGGGATGGTTCACGGCATGTCTCCGGACATCGATGTGACGGACGTTGGGATGCACGAAATCCGGCAATTACGTGTGGGATTCGTGCGTTTTATGTGTCTATTTTACGCCGATACCCCGAGTCCAGCCGATGCTCGGTCGATGCCCGGTCGATGCCTATAATGAGCATGGACGCAGACTTTCGTTCGCGTCGACCTGGGAGACTACATGGGCAATCGCCTGAGCAAGATAGCGACACGCACCGGCGACGACGGCTCGACCGGCCTCGGCGACGGCAGCCGCGTGCAGAAAGACGACGCGCGGATCGCGGCCATTGGAGACGTCGATGAACTGAATTCGCAGATCGGCGTGCTGTTGTGCGAAAAACTCCCCGACGATGTCCGCGCGGCGCTGGTCGCGATCCAGCACGATCTCTTCGACCTTGGCGGCGAGCTTTGCATTCCCGGCCATTCGATGATCGAAGAGGCGCATCTTGCGCGTATCGATGATTGGATCAACGAGTACAACGCCAACCTGCCGCCGCTGAAGGAATTCATCCTGCCGGGTGGATCGCGGGCGGCAGCGCTTGCTCACGTTAGCCGGACGGTTTGCCGTCGCGCGGAACGCTCGATCGTCGCGCTTGGCCGTGTCGACAAGATCAACGCCGAGCCGCGAAAATACGTGAACCGGCTTTCTGATTTGCTGTTTGTCCTGTCACGCGTGCTGAACCGCGTAGATGGCGGGTCGGACGTGTTGTGGAATCACGAACGCAAGCTGTGAAGTAAAAAGGCTGCGAATCCGTCTTCGCAGCCTTTTCATCTTCAGTTGCCGTTACCACGCGCCACACGGCGCTGCTTCACGGCGGCGGCCAGCCCTTCCAGCACGCCCAGACTGTCTTCCCAGCTAATGCATGCGTCGGTCACGCTTTGACCGTAGACCAGCTCGCAGCCTTCCTTCAGATCCTGGCGTCCTGCAACCAGATTCGATTCCACCATCACGCCGACGATCCGCTCGTCGCCACCGGCAATCTGCTTGCCGATATCGGCGCAAACCGGGATCTGGTTCTCGTGCTTCTTCGAGCTATTGGCGTGGCTTGCATCGATCATCAAGCGTGCAGCCAACCCTGCCTTGCCGATGTCGCTGCACGCGGCGTCGACACTTTGCGCATCGTAGTTCGGCGCCTTGCCGCCGCGCAAAATGATGTGGCAATCCTCGTTGCCGGCCGTCGACACGATCGCCGAATGCCCGCCCTTCGTCACCGACAGGAAATGGTGCGGCTGCGACGCGGCCTTGATCGCATCCACGGCAATCTTCACATTGCCGTCCGTCCCGTTCTTGAAGCCGACCGGGCACGACAATCCCGAAGCCAGTTCACGATGCACCTGAGATTCCGTCGTCCGCGCACCGATCGCGCCCCACGAAATCAGATCCGCGATGTACTGCGGGCTGATCATGTCGAGGTACTCGGTGCCGGCCGGCAGCCCCAGTTCGTTGATGTGCAACAGCAGTTCGCGCGCGGTGCGCAGACCGTCATTGATCTTGAAGCTGTTGTCCATGTACGGGTCGTTGATCAGGCCCTTCCAGCCCACCGTGGTACGCGGCTTTTCGAAGTACACCCGCATCACGATTTCCAGCTCGCCCGCGAAACGCTTGCGCTGCTCGACCAGACGGCCGGCGTATTCCATCGCTGCCTTGGTGTCGTGAATCGAGCACGGTCCGATGATCACGATCAGCCGGTCTTCCATGCCGTGCAGGATGCGATGCATCGACTGGCGCGAGTTGTAGATGAGGTTCGAAACCGGCTCGGCGCACGCGAACTCGCGGATCAGGTGAGCAGGGGGCGTCAGTTCTTTCAATTCGCGGATTCGGACATCGTCGGTGTTGTGCGGGGGCATGCTGGTTCTCCAGGAACTCGTTTTGGTGCTGTGTTCAATGTGATGAATGAAAAAGACATAAAAAAACCGCCAGACTCGGCTGGCGGTTTTTCGGGAAACTTGGGTTTAGCACAAACGACTCACCCCTCTCGATCCGCCAGCGGCTTGAGATGCCAAAAGAAATAAAAATAAAACTTGGCGGACATGAGGTTTCGGTCTTTGGTAAAAATTGAACGTCTTGCTTTATAACCCCAAACCTGCGCGGGTGGCAAGTTGCAAGGTATCAAAATGCGGATAATCCGCATGCACGATGCTATTTCTGCGTGAGGCGTGTAGATTTCATGCGGTTTTTCCGCATGTCGCGCTTGCTTTCGACAAGCGGCGCGGCATGCGGAAGCGTCAGATTAAACCGTGCCGCCCACTGTCATCTTTTCGATGCGCAACGTCGGCTGGCCCACGCCCACCGGCACGCTCTGGCCTTCCTTGCCGCACACGCCCACGCCGCCGTCGAGCGCCATGTCGTTGCCGATCATGGTCACGTACTTGAGCGATTCCGGGCCGCTGCCAATCAGTGTCGCGCCCTTCACCGGGTACGTCACCTTGCCGTTTTCGATCATGTACGCCTCGGACGCCGAGAACACGAACTTGCCGTTGGTGATGTCGACCTGACCGCCGCCGAAATTCACCGCATACAAGCCGTTTTTCACCGATGCCAGGATTTCGCCCGGATCTTTATCGCCGTTGAGCATGTACGTGTTGGTCATGCGTGGCATGGGCAGCGCCGCGTACGATTCACGTCGTGCATTGCCCGTCACCGGCATTTTCATCAGGCGCGCGTTCAGCGAGTCCTGGATGTAGCCCTTCAGGATGCCGTCCTCGATCAGCGTGGTGCACTGCGTGGGATTGCCTTCGTCGTCGATGTTGAGCGACCCGCGGCGATTCGGCAGCGTGCCGTCATCGACAACCGTGACGCCTTTCGCCGCCACTCGCTCGCCGATCCGGCCAGCAAACGCCGACGAGCCCTTGCGGTTGAAGTCGCCTTCAAGTCCGTGGCCGATGGCTTCGTGCAGCAGCACGCCGGGCCAGCCCGGTCCGAGCACGACGGTCATGGCGCCTGCCGGAGCGGGACGCGCGTCGAGATTGACCAGTGCCGCGTGCACGGCCTGATCGACGTAGGTGGAGAGAATTTCGTCGGTGAAATAAGCATAGTCGTAGCGACCGCCGCCGCCGCCGCTGCCAATCTCGCGGCGTCCGTCCTTCTCGGCGATCACCGTCACAGAAACGCGCACGAGCA
>NZ_JBSIPA010000472.1:0-5032 GCF_053574605.1 Caballeronia sp. M23-90
TACTGGCAGCGGCGCTTCGCCTCGGGGAACGTTTCGCGTGCGCAGATCGCGGGCGCGGTCACCGGGTCGCAATCGTTTATCCGGAACGCCTACGCGGACCCCACCCGGATCGGTCCCGGTAATCGTCTCCTCGGCATGCTCGGAGTGAACCCGGCAGCGGGCGGCACACCTATCTCGAATACGGACTTTATGACGAAGCTGGCGACACGCTGGCACACGCAGTCGGATTCGACAGTACAGGCCGAAGCGCAGATGGTCGGAATCGATAAAGACGTGGCGCTGAAGATGAAGGAGTTCGGCGCATCGATGGGCGAAATCGGAATGTCGTTGAAGGAGATGCAGCAGTATCTCGACGTGGCGAAGAACGTACGGACGCTGAACGACGAATTGGCGCGGTTTAACGAGCAGATCACGCAGCTAGGCGAGAAGTTCGCCGGGCCGGTGCTTACGTCCGTGACCACGCTCCTGAAGATGATAAACGACGCGCACCTTCCGACTACGGACGCGGGCGCGGCGCGTTCGATGGACCACCAATTAGGCGCGGGCGAGGACGCGGGCAGCGGCATCGCGGAAGCGCTCATTAACGATAAAGCGGAGAAGGACGCCGCAGCGAAGGTCGATAGAGCCGCCGCGCAAGACCTCTTCAAGAAGCAAGAGCAAACGTTCCGCGCGCAGCAGGTAAAAGACGCAGAGGAGCAACGCCAGAAGCAAGAGTTAGCGAAGGCTGAAGACAAGGGTAGACGCTCTGTTCAAAACGCTGCCTGAAGGCGCTAAAGAAAGTATCGAAAAGCGGGACGCGCCGAAGCCAGGTTAAAAGTGCACTGTTTACTAGAGGGCCGCGCGAACTCTCGACGGGGAGTAGAGCGCGACTTAGTGCAAATTTTCCGTACGGAATTCCGTATCGCACGTACGTTCGTGCTTTTGTACGCGCTAAAGAATTGAATAAGCTAGGACTTCGGTTCGGAGTTATCCATTTTTGAACCTCCGTCTCAAGGCAGAGTGCGATGTTGCTGGGTGTCTGGTGATTAGTTTGCGGCAGTATCCGCTGCCGGATTTATCAATTTGTAACGTTTAGGTGTGATCTATTGATGCAAGAACCGCACCGGGATCGATAAGTGCTACAGGTGCTTGTTTTATAAGGGTTTTTGCCTGTACTGGGTCCGTGGCTTTGCTCAACAGCAATTACCTTTTACCTAAAGTTATAAACTTCATGACCCGTCTGAACGTAAAAAAGGCGCTTTCGCGCCTTTTTTACAAACCAGCCGTTTTCGCCGAAATCAGTCTTCCCGGCGCAAATGTGGGAACAGGATTACGTCACGGATGCTAGGGCTGTCGGTGAGCAGCATTACCATCCGGTCAACACCAATCCCGCAGCCGCCCGTCGGCGGCATACCGTGTTCGAGCGCGCGAATGTAGTCGGCGTCGTAGAACATGGCTTCTTCGTCACCGGCAT
Source organism: Caballeronia sp. M23-90 (assembly GCF_053574605.1). Taxonomy (NCBI): domain Bacteria; kingdom Pseudomonadati; phylum Pseudomonadota; class Betaproteobacteria; order Burkholderiales; family Burkholderiaceae; genus Caballeronia; species Caballeronia sp. M23-90. Next base: position 1,454 of record NZ_JBSIPA010000472.1, read on the forward strand.
CTTTCTGGTCGACCTGCTTTTGAAAGCGTGCAGCCTGATCTTCAGGGTCGTTCAGCTCGGAGAAGCCGTTCGCGATCTCGCGGCCCGTGATGAACAGCTCGAAGCGCTCGGTGATTCCCGGAACCGTATCCGATGCCCGTGCCAGCGGCGACACTTCCAGCGGATAGTCGACAATGAACGTCGGCTCCCACAATTGCGATTCCGCGGTTTCCTCGAACAGCGCGAGTTGCAGCGCGCCCACGCCGGCATTCAGGAACTGCGGCTGCGATGCATCGACGCCAAACTTTTTCAGTTCCGGGCGCAGGAACGCTGCATCGCCAAGTTGTTCGTCCGTGTATTGCGGTGCAAATTTCTGAATTGCCTCGCAAATGGTCAGCCGATGGAACGGCTTCGATAAATCCAGCTCGCGCCCCTGATAGGTGATGTTGGCGGTACCGCGTGCATCGATGGCCGCCTGCCGGATCAGCTCTTCCGTGAAGTTCATGATCCACGTGTATTCTGTGTACGCGGCGTAGAACTCCATCATGGTGAACTCGGGGTTGTGTCGCGGCGACACGCCTTCGTTGCGGAAATTGCGATTGATCTCGAACACGCGTTCAAAGCCGCCGACCACCAGCCGCTTCAGATACAGCTCGGGCGCGATACGCAAAAACATCTGCATGTCGAGCGCGTTGTGATGCGTGACGAACGGCTTTGCCGCGGCGCCGCCGGGAATCGGATGCAGCATCGGCGTTTCCACTTCCATGAAATCCGCCTTCGCCATGAAGCTGCGAATCGACGCGAACGCCTTCGTGCGCGCAATAAACGTCTGGCGCGTTTCCGGCGTCACGATCAGGTCGACGTATCGCTGGCGATAGCGCATTTCCTGATCGGACAGCCCGTGGAATTTGTCGGGAAGAGGGCGCAACGCCTTCGTCAGCAGACGCAGTTCGGTGCATCGGACAGAAAGTTCGCCTTTGTTCGTGCGGAACAAAACGCCCTTCGACGCGATGATGTCGCCCAGGTCCCACTTCTTGAATGCGTCGTAGACGTCCTGGCCGACGTCGGCGGGCGTGATGAAGAACTGGATCTGGCCGCTGCCGTCCTGCACTGTCGCAAAACTTGCCTTGCCCATCACGCGTTTCAACATCATGCGGCCGGCGACAGCGACTTGCAGCGGCTCGGCTTCGAGCGCTTCCTTGTCTTTATCGGCGTAATCGGCTTGCAGCGCGGCGGCCTGGTGCGTCGGACGAAAATCGTTCGGGTACGCGATGCCTTGCTCGCGCAGCGCACGGAGCTTGTCGCGACGCTCGGCGAGGATCTGGTTTTCTTCCAGTTCGGGAGCGGCGCCCGGCTGAGTCGGTTCGGTCATGATGTCTTCGGCGATGAATACGGTGACTGCGGCTGAATTGGGACCTGATTCGGTCGTTGGCCGCAAATATCAGCGACGCAATGCTGCGGTGAATTGCTGCAGAACGTCGCTGCAAAAGATGCTTAAAAGCGTGCTTCGGTTACACGCCCTGTTTCAGGCTGGCGCTGATGAAGTCGTCCAGATCGCCATCGAGTACGGATTTCGTGTTGCTGATTTCCACGTTCGTGCGCAAGTCCTTGATACGGCTGTTGTCGAGCACGTACGAGCGGATCTGGTGACCCCAGCCCACGTCGGTCTTGCTGTTTTCCAGGTTGTCTTTCTCGACCTGGCGCTTGCGCATTTCGAACTCGTACAGCTTTGCCTTCAGCATCATCATGGCTTCGGCGCGGTTGCGGTGCTGCGAGCGGTCGTTCTGGCACTGCACGACGATCCCCGTCGGTCCGTGCGTGAGACGCACAGCGGAATCTGTCTTGTTGATGTGCTGGCCGCCCGCGCCCGACGCGCGATACGTGTCGGTGCGAATGTCCGCCGGATTGATATCGATTTCGATGGAGTCGTCGACTTCCGGGTACACGAAGATCGATGAAAACGACGTATGGCGTCCGCCCGACGAGTCGAAGGGCGACTTGCGCACGAGCCGGTGCACGCCCGTTTCCGTGCGCAGGAATCCGTATGCGTATTCGCCTTCCACCTTGATGGTCGCGCTCTTGATCCCGGCAACGTCGCCGTCGGATTCTTCCAGCACTTCGGTCTTGAAGCCCTTACGCTCGCAGTAGCGCAGGTACTGGCGCATCAGCATGGCTGCCCAGTCGCACGCTTCGGTGCCGCCGGCGCCTGCCTGGATATCGATAAAGCAGTTGTTCGGGTCGGCCGGGTTCGAGAACATCCGGCGGAATTCCATGTCTTCGACGCGTTTTTGAAGCGCTGCCGCGTCTGTCTCGCACGAGACGAGTGTGTCTTCGTCGGCTTCCTCGCGGGCCATGTCGAACAGATCCTGCGTGTCGCGCAGGTCGTTATCGAGGTCCGTGATCGTGGTGACGACGCCGTCGAGCAGCTTTTTCTCGCGGCCCAGCGCCTGGGCGTTTTTCGAGTCGTTCCAGACGTTCGGGTCTTCTAGTACCCGGTTGACTTCGTCGAGGCGAAGAGCCTTGGCGTCGTAGTCAAAGATACCCCCGGAGCTCGCCGGCGCGATGGCGCAGGTCGGCGAGGAGATTCTCGATTGCGTTTAGACGTTCCGCTTCCATGTGATCGTTTTCAGGTTTTTTGGCTAAGAGGGAAATTATAACTTAGCCGCAACCTGCGCTGGGCGGGCGCGGACGATCGGGACCCCGCGTTTCACGCGAGCGCGTGCTCGACGATCATCTGCACACGCGCCACACCATTCCATGTATCTGAAACCAGCCGGTACGCCACCACCGTGCGATTCGGCAACGTGTCCGTATGATTGAACCAGATCGCATTGAAGCGCTGCTGGCCGCGCCGCAGTTGCAGTTTCAGGTGTTTGTCCTTCACCAGCGCCTGCGAAGCCACTTCGAATTCGCCAGAGAAAACCGGCGCGGGGAAGCCCTGGCCCCAGACGGCGTTGTCGATCAGTTCGACGAATTGCGGCGTGAAATAAGCGTCTTCGAGTTCGCCGTCAGTTTCAACCACCCGCGATAACGCTTCGGTTGTCAGCCATTCGCGTCCGACCGCTTCGAACGCGGCGGTGAAGCGGGGAATGTCGGCGGTGACGATGGTCATGCCCGCGGCCATCGCGTGTCCGCCGAATTTCACGATCATTCCGGGCTCGCGCTTGGAAATCAGGTCCACGGCGTCGCGCAAATGGAAACCGGCAATCGAGCGTCCCGATCCCTTCGATAAAACCCCGCTATCATCCGCGTGCGCAAATGTGAACGACGGACGATGAAATTTCTCCTTCAAACGCCCGGCGACAATCCCGATGACACCCTGGTGCCAGGTGGGATTGAACAGCGTCAGCGTGGCGGAGTCTGCGGGATCGATGCTCGCCAGTTCCTCGAGCGCCTGTTCCTGCATCCCGGCCTCTATTTCGCGCCGTTCGCGGTTGATGCCGTCGAGTTGCTGCGCGAGTTCCCACGCGCGGCCGATGTCGTCGGTGATCAGGCATTCAATGCCGAGCGACATATCCGACAAGCGTCCCGCCGCGTTCAGGCGTGGGCCGAGCGCAAAGCCGAGATCGAAGCCGGATGCAACGCGCGCATCGCGCGCCA
>NZ_JBSIPA010000473.1:0-5028 GCF_053574605.1 Caballeronia sp. M23-90
TAGCCATTGCGTTGATGTTCACCGGCCTCACGCTTGCAAACGTGCTCGGCGTACCGCTTGGGACCGCGCTCGGTCAGGCGGCCGGATGGCGGGCCACGTTCTGGGTCGTCACGGTGATCGGCCTGGCTGCGGCCGGCGCGTTGTGGGTCTGCTTGCCAAAGCACATCGAGATGCGTGAATCCAGCATCCTGCGCGAATTCAAGGTGCTTAAAAACCCGCAAGTGCTGATGGTGCTGGGCATCAGCGTGCTGGCATCGGCGAGCCTCTTTTCCGTCTTCACCTACATCACGCCGATCCTCGAAGACGTCACCGGTTTTTCACCGCACGCGGTCACGTTCGTGCTCTTGTTGTTCGGGCTTGGGCTGACGGTCGGCAGCACGCTTGGGGGCAGGCTTGCCGACTGGAAGCTGTTGCGCTCGCTGCTGACGTTCCTGATTCTGATCATCGTCGTGCAAGCGATCTTCGCCGCGACCATGCACGCCGCTATCCCCGCAATGGTCACCATCTTCATCTGGGGCGTGCTCGCGTTTGGAATCGTGCCGCCGTTGCAGATGCTGATCGTGAATCGTGCAAGCGATGCACCCAATCTTGCATCCACCCTGAATCAGGGCGCGTTCAATCTCGGCAACGCAACAGGCGCGTGGCTCGGCGGCATGGCGATTGGCGCCGGCGCGTCGCTCAGCACGCTTCCGTGGGTTGGCGTACTGATGGCTTGCTGCGCGTTCGGCCTCACGTTGCTCTCGGCGACGCTCGATAAACGCGCGCGACGCATGGGTATCGGACAGGCGGTTTGAGCAGAGAGGCTTACCGCTTCTCAGGGTTGAAATGCTTGGCGAGCCCCTGCCAGCATTCGTAGTAATGCGCCTGCAATTGCGCGGTTTCGAGCGCGAAGCGCGTCGGCTTGATCAGCGTGCGCGTTTCGAACATGAACGCCATTGTGTCGCCCACTTTCACAGGCTTCGATGTATCGGCGTTCGACGCCTTCTCGAAAGTACCCGCATCCGGACCATGTCCCGACATGCAGTTATGCAGGCTGGATCCACCCGGCATGAACCCTTCGGACTTTGCGTCGTATACGCCGTGGACTAAACCCATGAATTCGCTCGCCACGTTCCGGTGGAACCACGGCGGCCTGAATGTGTTCTCGCTTGCCAGCCAGCGCGGCGGAAAAATCACGAAGTCGATGGCATCGACGCCCGGCGTATCGGTCTGCGATTGCAGCACCAGAAAGATCGATGGATCGGGATGATCGAAGCTGATCGAGCCGATGGTATTGAACAGACGCAAATCGTATTTGTACGGCGCGTAGTTGCCGTGCCACGCGACTACATCGAGCGGCGATTGGCCCATGTCCGCTCGCCACAACACGCCGTTCATCTTCGCCACGAGTTCGAACGCGCCCTCGCGATCTTCATACGCTGCATGCGGCGTGAGGAAGTCGCGCGGGTTCGCAAGACCATTCGAGCCGATGGGACCCAGGTCCGGCAAGCGCAATAACGCGCCGAAGTTTTCGCAGATATACCCGCGTGCGGTGTTATCGGGCAGTGAGACGGAAAAGCGCACGCCGCGAGGAATGACGGCGATTTCGAACGGTTCAATATCGAGGCGGCCGAGTTCTGTCGCGATCGACAAGCGCCCTTCCTGCGGCACGATCAGCAGTTCGCCGTCGGCGTTATAAAAGAACCGGTCCTGCATCGATTGATTCGCTGCGTACAGATGGATGGCGCAGCCTTGCATGGATTCGGCGGCGCCGTTGCCGGCCATCGTGACCCAGCCATCGATGAAATCGGTAGGCACATCAGGCATGGGCAACGGGTCCCATCGAAGCTGATTGGGCGGCGTCGGCGGCACGTCGGCGAAGTTCGCCACGAGTTTGTTGCCGGCTTCGACTTGCGTGAACGGCTGATGCACCGCCGCCGGCCTGATCCGATACAACCACGACCGCCGGTTATGTCCGCGCGGCGCGGTAAATGCCGTGCCGGAAAGCTGCTCGGCATACAAACCGTAGTTCACGCGCTGCGGAGAATTACGTCCGAGCGGCAACGCGCCGGGCAGCGCCTCGGTTGCGAAGTCGGCGGCGAAGCCTGACTGGTACAGCCGGCTGACATCGGTATGGCTCGTGAAAGCACCGGGCGATTCTGGGTTCATGGACTGGTCCTCAAGCGACATGCGTTCGATTACGCATGGTAAAACCAATTACGATACGTAAAACTATTGTTAACCCTAAGCATGAAGCAGCAGATTGATACCGGTGCATATCGATATGTGGATTTTGTGCAAAGCCGCATGCATGGCACTGCTACCATCGACACAACATTGCTCGAGAACTTCGCCTGAATGATTGCACCGACCGTCCAGCAACTCGTCTCGCGCGCCTCGGACTATCCGTTTCCGGGCGCGCGCATTGTCATGGGCGAAGGGGCGCGTGCGGAATCGGCCATTGCCTTTTACGAGAGCTTTGCACTCGCGAGCGCCTACGAGCCCATCTTCGATGTCAGCACGCGGGGCTTGCCGCAATCGCTGACGGCATCGGTTGAGAGCGCGGAGCGTTTCGGCGATGAACTCGGTTTCCAGGCATTGACGCTCACCGCGGACGGCGCGCCGTTCGATCCATTCGCGCAACTCGACGACGACCCGCGACTCGTTGCACTCGACCGTCTTTCACGTGCGTTGCATGCGTTCAATTTTTTTGGCGCGCAGCGGCCCGGGTTGTTGTTCTTGCGGGTTCACGAGCGCTTGCTGAAGAGCGTGAAGTACGACCATGGGAAGCACTTTTCTTCTGTGCTGATCGAGTTCGGGTTGAATCCGGCGAGGATCGTGATTGAATTGCCGTCGGCGGCGGTCGCGCACCGGACGTTCCTTGGGTATCTGGTCAAGAGCTATCAGAAGTACGGTTTCAAGGTTGCGGGGAACCTGGCGAACGCGGGGCAGATCATGGCGGTGTCGGATATGGCGCGGCTTGATTTCATCAAGATGGATGCCGGCGCCGCGTTGCGGGATTCAGTGGTCAAGCCGTTGGTCGGGTATGCGCACCGGTTGAAGATCCCGCTGATCTTCAGCAACGTGTTGGATGAGGCGCAGTTCGATGCGCTACAACAGTTCGATGTGAATTTTGTGCAGGGACCTGCGTTTGAAGCGCATGACATCGACGTATTGGGCCGTTCGCGCTCAAGCAAGTAATTCGAGGATTCGCCGCTCGGTGAATCCGCTGCCGATCAGATCTTTTTCACGCGCCCGGCACGCAACGCTTTAGCCACCGTACAACCTGTTCTGCATCGCATCGATGGCTGATGCCGAACTCGGTTTGCATGGCCCAACCTGCGCCAACGCAATGCACGACCGGCGGAAAACCCAAATAATTGTGCAGAGCAGCAACGAATCCGCGCTCTTGAATGCTGCAGAGCGCCTTGACTTTCATCGAATCGAATACGATCATTCGCTCACAGAACGAGCAAATGATCGTGGCAACGCAAACCGGTGGAAGCCAAACCCGCCGGAACACGCTGCGGCAAGAGACATAGCACCGCGCCGGGCATGCCCCGCGGCGCATCCAGATCAGAGGAAGACACCATGACGTCCGCAACCCCAACAACCGCCGATGTGATCCTGCACATCGGCGCAGGCTCTTTTCATCGTGCGCATCAGGCGTGGTATCTGCACAAGCTGATTGAATCGGGCGATACACAATGGTCGCTGACCGTCGGCAACATTCGCGGCGACATGAACGCCGTACTCGAGGCGCTTGCCGCACAAAACGGCACCTACGCCCTAGAAACCGTCACGCCGCAGGGCGAACGCAAGTACGAAACCATCCGCTCGATCAAAAAGGTCGTGCCGTGGGCCGCGGACCTCGACGCGCTGATCGCGGCGGGCGCGGCGCCGGAGTGCAAGATCGTATCGTTCACGGTAACCGAAGGCGGTTATTACCTCGATGAACACCACAAGCTCGACCGCGCAAATCCCGATCTCGCGGCCGACCTGAAAGGCGCGCGCACGACCATCTACGGCGCGCTCGCCGCGATTCTCGATGCCCGCATGAAGCAGAACGCCGGCAAGGTGACGCTGCAGAACTGCGACAACCTGCGCAGCAATGGTGACCGGTTCAAGGCCGGCATGCTTGAATTCCTGCAATTGCGCGGCGAAACTGCGCTGCGCGACTGGATGATCGCAAACACCTCATGCCCGAACGCGATGGTCGATCGCATCACGCCGCGTCCCACGCCCGATGTCCGCGAGCGCGTGCTGGCCGCAACTGGTTTTGACGACAAAGCCCCGGTCATGGGCGAAGCGTTCATCCAGTGGGTGATCGAGGACGCGTTCATTGCCGGTCGTCCTGCATGGGAAAAGGTCGGCGCGGAAATGGTCGACTCGGTGCATCCCTACGAGGAAGCCAAGATCCGCATCCTCAACGCCACGCACAGCTGCATTGCGTGGGCGGGGACGCTCGTTGGTTATCAATACATTCATGAAGGCACGCAGGACGCGGAAATCCGCGCAATCGCCGATGACTACGTCACCCAGGACGTAATTCCGAGCTTGTCGCCGAGCCCCATCGACCTGGCGAAATATCGCGATGTCGTGCTGGACCGCTTCGTCAATCCGTATATCCAGGACACGAACCAGCGCGTAGCCGCCGACGGCTTTTCGAAGATCCCGGGTTTTATCGCGCCGACGTTGCGTGAATGTTTCGCGCGCAAGGCCGATCCGGACGCGACCGCCATGCTTCCCGCGCTGTTCTTCCGTTTCCTCGAACGCTGGCACGAAGGCAAGCTGCCGTACGCGTATCAGGACGGCGTGATGGACGCGGCGACCGCGCATGCTTTCTTCGAAGCCGCCGATCCGGTGAAGGCTTTCGTCGCGGACAAGCTGCTTTGGGGCAGCCTCGCGCAAAGCGCCGATCTCGACCGCCATGCTTCCCGCGCTGTTCTTCCGTTTCCTCGAACGCTGGCACGAAGGCAAGCTGCCGTACGCGTATCAGGACGGCGTGATGGACGCGGCGACCGCGCATGCTTTCTTCGAAGCCGCCGA
>NZ_JBSIPA010000474.1:0-5008 GCF_053574605.1 Caballeronia sp. M23-90
TGCCGACAACGCGTCCATCACGCCTTGTGCCGCTTGCGGCTTCACCGCTTCCACGCTCGGGCCCGCGAAGTACGCGCCCTGCACGAAATCGACGCCGCATTCCAGCGCGATGAGCGCGTCGCGTTCAGTGCTTAGGCCGCCCATCAAGACAAGCTGACCCGATTCATGCAGCAGCGAAACCAGTCCCGGCAATACCCGCTCGATATGCGAATGCTCGCTTGCCTGCTGCAGGATGCATCGGTCGAGCGTCACGATATCTGGCCGCAGATGCCACACGCGGTCAATATTCGAATGCTTTACGCCGAAGCCATCGAGCGCGATCAGAAAGCCCGACTTGCGCAATGAATCGATGATTTCCGCAAAACGCGTCGTCTCGCCGCCGGCTTGCTCGGGCACTTCCAGCACCACGCGCTGCGGCGGCAGCCCGACATTTTTCAGCGATGCGAGGAGCGCGTCGCCGTAACTCGTGTCCATCAATGCCGCCGGATGAAGGCTTAGAAAGAGCCATTCGTCGTTGCTGTCGAAGGAAAAGAAGTTGCCCAGATGCAGTGATTCGGCGAGACGTCCGAGTTCCAGCAGGTCGCCGCGCCGCGCTGCCTGTGTGAACACCTCGTGCGATGGCACCTGGCGGCCGGTGTCATCGCGGGCGCGCAGTGATGCGTGATATCCGATGGCGCGCCGGTGCGACACCGAGAAGACGGGCTGGAACACGCTGAACACGGTGTATTCGCCGTACAGGACCGTGCGCCGCGAGCCTTCGTCGCCTGCGACAGGGCGGGGCGGCTGAAAGCCGGGAGGGTCGATATCAACCATGCTCATGGTGTTTTGGCAGGTGTTCGAGCGCGGCTCGGGTGGGAGAGAACATCGGACCGCACTAGTTTACAGGATAGGACCCCTCCCTTAAGAGCAAGAAATATGCGCATTTGAGGGTATCTCGAGATGGGAGTGCCTATCGGGCGCTGGGTGAGGCGCCGCTCGGTTCGTGTGGTGATAGTGAGGCGAGAGTTGCACGTTTCTGGTGCGGGCGAAGTCCGCGTTCGCACAGGTTCAGGGTTTCGCAGAGGTGATGAAGTGCTTGGTACTTGCGGTTTTGGTTGGCACCTCGACCTGCATTCGATAGTAATGATCTTGTGCGAAAGAGTCCGCGGTGAATCAGTGTGCCTCCGACGGATCGGTCTCAGTACTTTTCACTGCCCGAATCTCCGGGGCGAGCTGCGCGAAAATCCACGCTGACGCAGCCGTAATAATCCCTACGCACAAAAACGTCGCGTGAAATGCCGGAAGTGAATTCGTCTCAGTGACCTTCGGCAGAATTCCCGTGAAAGTCGCAAGAACCGCCCCCGCGATGGTCACGCCAAGGCTCATCGAAAGCATCTGCACAAGCGAGAACAAACTATTGCCGCTGCTCGCGCCCCCCGTGCCAAGGTCCTTCAACGTCAGCGTATTCATCGCGGTGAACTGGATCGAATTGACGCCGCCAAAGAATGCCAGTTGGATCAACCGCACCCAAAGCGGCTGCTCGGCGTTCGTCAGCGAAAAGCTTGCCATGGTCAGCCCCACCAGCACCGTGTTGACCACCAACACCCTCCGATACCCCCGCGCCATGATCAGCTTCGTCACGATCCGCTTCGATACCATCCCCGCCGCCGCTACGGGAAGCATCATCAATCCGGCCTCGAACGCGGAATAACCCAGACTTACCTGCAGCAGCAAAGGCAACAGATAGGGCATTGCGCCGCTGCCAATGCGCGCGAACAGATTGCCCAGCAAACCGACACTGAACGTGTGGATCTTGAACAGATCAAGCGAAAAGATCGGCTGCGGGACGCGCACCGCATGCAGCCCGTAAGCGACAAAACATGCAAGGCTCAGCACCAGCAACACTAGCACGATGGCGTGCTGCAAGCCGAGATCGGCGAGGCCATCGAGCGAGATGGTCAGCGCCACCATGCCGACAGCCAGCAGCAGATATCCGGCGAGATCGAACGGGGCGGTGGCAGGGTTGCGGCTATCGGGCATGAAAAGCCGGGTCGCAATGCAGCCGATCACACCCACAGGCACGTTGATCAGGAAGATCCAGTGCCACGATGCAATCTGCACAATCCACCCCCCTAGCGTCGGCCCGATGAGCGGCCCAATCAACCCGGGAATCGCCACAAACGATAAAGCCGGTAAATATCGCTCCGCGGGAAAGACGCGCAGCACGGCAAGCCGCCCGACTGGGAGCAACATGGCGCCGCCCACGCCCTGTACGACGCGATAAACCACCAGTTGCATCAGCGTATGGGCGTTCGCACAAAGCAGCGAGCCAATGGTGAAGATGAGGATCGCGCTAAAGAAGACGTGCCGGGTGCCGAACTTATCAGCGAGCCAACCGGAGAAAGGGATTACGGTTGCCATGGTCAGCGAATACGCGATCACGACGCCCTGCATGCGCAGCGGCGCTTCGCCGAGGCTGCGGGCCATGGCGGGCAGCGCCGTATTGACGATGGTCGAGTCGAGCGTCTGCATGAAAAAGCCGGTGGCGACGAGCCACAGCATGATCGTGAGCGCTTGCGGGGAAGGAGAGGATGGAATGTTCGAGCGGATTGTGTCGGGCATGAAGGCGGCCGGCGGAAGGAGTGGGCTGATTTTACGTCGATGTGCGAGTCGTGGCAGGCGTCAATCGCAGAAACGGGGAACTCAAACGCAAGGCGCCCAGGCTTGGTGCCCGGGCGCGCAGGTGATCTGAAACAAAAATCGACTAGGTCATAGGTGCCGCTTACGGTCGATCCGCCCCAGGCACACGCCCATACGTATCTTCAAACCGCACGATATCGTCCTCGCCCAGATACGTACCCGACTGAACCTCGATCAGCTCAAGCGGAATCTTCCCCGGATTGAGCAAGCGATGTGTCACGCCAAGTGGAATATAGGTTGACTGATTTTCGGTGAGCATGATCTGCTGGTCGCCGTTCGTGACCATCGCCGTGCCCTTCACTACGATCCAGTGCTCGGCACGGTGGTGATGCATCTGGAGGCTCAACTGTGCGCCCGGATTCACCTCAATGCGTTTCACCTGGAATCGCGAACCCTGGTCGATACCTTCGTAGGACCCCCACGGCCGCACCACACGCCGATGCGTCACCGACTCCGTACGGCCCGACGCCTTCAGCCGCTCGACGATCTTCTTCACATCCTGCGTGCTGTCCCGATGCGTCACCAGCACTGCGTCCGCCGTTTCCACGATCACGATGTTGTCCAACCCGATCGCCGCCACCATCCGGTGTTCCGCGCGAATGTACGAGTTGCTCACGTTTTCGGTGAGCACATCGCCGAGCAGCGTATTGCCTTGTGCATCGCTTTGGGCGATTTCCGCCAGCGCCGTCCACGATCCGATATCGTTCCAGCCAAGGTCGGCCGCGGCGATCACCGACGCGCGGTCTGTGCGCTCCATCACCGCATAGTCCACCGATACGTTCGGGCATTCCTCGAACGCGCCGGCGTCGAGCCGCACGAAATCGTAGTCGCGTTTGGCCAGTTCCAGCGAAAGGGTGGTTTGACGCGCGATTTCCGGCTCGTACTTGCGCAGTTCGTCCATGTAGGTCGAGGCCTTCAGCATGAACATGCCGCTGTTCCAGTAATAGCCGCCTTCTTCGATAAACCGCGCAGCTTTCTCCGCATCCGGCTTTTCGACGAATTCGGCGACGCCGAACGCGCCGTCGTTCGCTCCGATCTTCGAGCCACGGCGAATATAGCCGTAACCCGTATGCGGCTCAGTAGGATCGATACCGAACGTCACCAGATAATCGTCCTTCGCCACTTCGGCTGCGGCTTCCGTGACGCGGGCGAAGGCTTCTTCATTTAGGATCACATGATCGGATGGCAGCACGAGCAACAACGCGTCCGGCGATGAACGCAGCGCCAGCAAGGCGGCTGCGGCAATGGCAGGCGCAGTGTTGCGGCCGACCGGCTCGAGCACGATGGCCGACGGAACCGTGCCCGACTCACGCAACTGCTCGGCGACGAGAAAACGCTGCTCGTTGTTTGTCACCACGATAGGCGCGGTTATGCCCGCAATGCCGTTCAGGCGCAACGCGGTTTGTTGCAGCAAGGTTTTGTCGCTGGTCAGCTTCAGATACTGCTTCGGATAACCGCCGCGCGACATGGGCCACAAACGCGTACCACTGCCGCCGCACAAAATAACTGGATGAATACTCATTCAACTCCCCTCGAAAATTTCTAGTTGCGCAATTCTGCTTTAATTACGCGATTGGTGGTTAAGTTAGTGTTGCATCAGCTTTTTTCCGGAGCGGAAGCAGACCGGTCCCAGACCCGGACGGTCAGCGCGTTCGCCTTAAGCGACGATGCAAAGCCGCAAGCGCACATCTTATTAGATCGCTTGGTGCGAAATGTAAGGCACGTTACATAAAATCGCGCCGATGATCCGCTGGCAATCATCGATCAGGAGGCACCGCCATGAATTTGGCCTTGAATTCCCTTACGGCGCTCTGGCATCTCGCCGGCCGTCATCCCGACACGCTCTATCACCTCACGCTTTCCGGCGACGAGCGGCAGTTGCCGTCGGTGTATCGGGTGAGCGCGCTGGCATCGGCGAGTATTGGAGCCTCCGCATTGGCCGCCGCCGAATGCTTCCGGCAACGCACGGGTCAGATGCAGCAGGTCGAACTCGATGCCCGCCGCGCAACTGTCGCGTTTCGCAGCGAACGCTACTTGCGCATCGACGCCGATACCGCGCCCGAGCTGCGCGATCCGCTGATGGGTTTCTACGAAACACGCGATGGCCGCTGGATCCAGCTTCACACGAACTTCAAGCATCATCGCGATGGCGTGGTGAAACTCCTCGGTTGCGCCAACGACCACGCCGGCGTCAGCGAGGCGGGCGCATCGTGACGCGTTTCCTGCGATCGAAACACGTGCCGTGCAAGAGAATGCGCATGCGTTCGTTGAACTGCACATCGAACAAGGCCCGTTGCTCGAACTCGCCGATATTCCTCTTGGTGTAGTC
>NZ_JBSIPA010000475.1:0-4991 GCF_053574605.1 Caballeronia sp. M23-90
TCAGCCGGCGCGCCGGCCGCGCGACAGCGGCATTGCGGCGGTCATCACCATGGACGCGCAGATCGATCATGTCACCGGTCTCCTGATGCTGCGCGAACGCGATACCCCGTTGCCCCTCTATGTCACCGACGCCGTGCTGCAAGACCTGAGCACGGGCTTGCCGGTTGTATCGATACTCGCGCATTACTGCGGCGTCGAACGCCACGCGGTCCCGCTCGATGGCGGGTCGTTCAGCATTCCCGCATTACCCGGAATCCGCATTGAAGCATTGCCGTTGTCGAGCAAGGCGCCGCCCTATTCGCCGCATCGCGCGGCGCCCCAACGTGGTGACAACATCGGGCTGACGTTCATCAACGAGGCGACCGGCAAGCGCGCGTTCTACGCGCCCGGGCTCGGCGCGCTCGAACCCCACGTACTCGAAGCAATGAACGGCGCGGACCTGTTGCTGGTCGACGGCACCCTCTGGACGCCGGACGAAATGATCGAACTCGGCCTGTCGAAGAAGACCGCCGCCGACATGGGCCATCTTGCGCAAACGGGGCCGGGCGGCATGATCGAGGTGCTTGATTCGATCGAACGTACGGGCGTGCGCAAGGTCCTCATTCACATCAACAACACGAATCCCATCCTGATCGAAGACGGTCCCGAACGGCAGCGGCTCGCCGAACACGGCATCGAAGTCGCCTTCGACGGAATGGCATTCGATCTTTGAACATGCATTAGCGCTTCGCAGGAGAAACATGTGAACGGCCCGAATCACGCAGATACGCAAGACGCCGGCAAAACTGCCTGGACCCGCGAAGAATTCGAGGCGCAACTTCGCGCGAAGGGCACGGCGTACCACATTCATCATCCGTTCAACGTGAAGATGAACGAAGGTGGTTGCTCGCGCGAACAGATTCGCGGCTGGGTGGCGAACCGGTTTTACTACCAGATCAACATCCCGCTGAAGGACGCGGCGGTCATGTCGAACTGTCCCGATCGGGAAACGCGGCGGCGCTGGGTGCTGCGCATTCTCGATCACGACGGTTACGGGGATGACGAAGGCGGCATAGAAACATGGGCACGCCTGGGCGACGCAGTCGGCCTCACGCGCGACGAACTCTGGTCGCTGGAACAGGTGGCGCCCGGGGTGAAATTCGCCGTCGATGCCTACGTCAACTTCGCGCGCCGTGCGCCGTGGCAAGAAGCGGTGTGTTCATCGCTGACGGAAATTTTTGCGCCGCAGATCCACAAGGACCGGCTTGCGACATGGCCCACGTGTTATCCGTGGATCGAAGCCGACGGCCTTACGTATTTCCGCTCGCGCATCTCGCTTGCACAGCGCGACGTCGAGCACGGCCTGCAAGTCACGCTAGACTACTTCAGGACACGCGAGCAGCAGGAACGCGCGCTCGAAATCCTGCAATTCAAGCTCGACATCTTGTGGTCGATGCTCGACGCCATCGAAAAGGCCTTTCCCCAATGACATCGCCAGCGCCAATGCTCAAGCTCAAGGGGATCTTCCGGCTGCAGTGGGAACCGGCGCAGGACGCACACGTGCTGCTCTATCCTGAAGGCATGGTCAAGCTCAATCAGAGCGCTGGCGAGATCCTGAAGCGCTGCGACGGCACGCGCGATATCGACATGCTGATCGCCGACCTGGAGCAAGCGTTCAATACTCAGGATCTCGGCGGCGAAGTGAGGTTGTTCATTGCCGAAGCCGAGCGTCGTGGATGGCTGGAGGAAGCGACATGACCGCAAGCGTCATTGCCCCGCCGCTGTGGCTGCTCGCGGAACTGACCTATCGATGCCCGTTGCATTGCGCGTTCTGCTACAACCCCGTCAACTACACGGACCACAGCACTGAACTCACGACCGACCAGTGGATCGGCGTGCTGCGTGAAGCGCGTGCGCTCGGCGCGGCACAACTCGGCTTCTCCGGGGGCGAACCGCTGTTGCGCGATGACCTCGAAGTGCTCGTGCGCGAAGGACGGCAACTGGGTTTCTATACGAACCTGATCACATCGGGTATCGGTTTGACGGACAAGCGTCTCGACGCATTGAAGGACGCAGGCCTCGATCACATCCAGTTATCGTTCCAGGATTCCACGCAGGAGCTCAACGACTTTCTCAGCAGCACGCGCACGTTCGACCTGAAGAACCGTGTTGCAAGGTCGATCAAGGCGCATGGTTTCCCGATGGTCCTGAATTGCGTGCTCCATCGATACAACCTGCCGCACGTGGACAAGATCATCGACATGGCGCTCGCAATGGGCGCGGAATATCTGGAGCTCGCGAACACTCAATACTATGGCTGGGCGCATGCGAACCGCGCGCAACTGATGCCTACAGCCGAGCAACTGAAAGAAGCCGAAGCGGTGGTCGAGCGGTATCGGGAGAAGATCGGGCATCGCTGCAAGATCTACTTCGTCGTGCCCGACTACTTCGAGACGCGGCCGAAGAAATGCATGAACGGCTGGGGTTCGGTATTCCTCGGCGTGGCGCCCGATGGGGCCGCCTTGCCGTGCCACACCGCGCGTTCGCTTCCGGGCCTGACGTTCCCGAACGTCAAGGACACGTCCGTTCGCGAGATCTGGTACGAAAGCGATGCGTTCAACCGCTTTCGCGGCTTCGACTGGATGAAGGAGCCATGCCGAAGCTGCGAAGAGAAAACGATCGATGCAGGCGGTTGCCGCTGCCAGGCCTATTTGCTCACGGACGACCCGGCCAACGCGGACCCGGTCTGCGATAAATCACCCCATCACGAAACGGTGATCAACGTGGTGCGCCAGGCTGCGGTACAACGCGAACCTGAAGAACATCCGATCATTTTCCGCAACGACAGCAACTCGCGCCGGCTGCGCTCGACCGTCTGAGAATAGACCGGTCAGCTCACATATCCGAGGTGCTCGGCCAGAATCACCGAGCCGATGGCGACCAGGATCAAGCCGCCCGCCACTTCCGCGCGCTGCCCGACCGCGCGGCCCAAGAAGCGTCCCACCATCACGCCGATGGTCACCATGATCAGCGTCGCAAGTCCGATGGTCGCAGCCGTAGAGAAAATATTCACATCGATAAAAGCGAGTCCCGCGCCCACCGCCATGGCATCGATGCTCGTTGCCAAGCCCGTCGCGGCGAGCAGCCAGAAACCGTGACGCACGGGTTTTTCGGCCTCGGGCGTGGGCGTGCTGAAGCCAGAGCGAATCATGCGCAACCCGAGCACGAGCAAGAGCCCGAAGGCAATCCAGTGATCCCACGACATGACGTACGGGGCCGCGGCCTTGCCGAGCGCCCAGCCGACGAGCGGCGTGATCGCCTCGATGACGCCAAAGATCAGGCCGGTTCGCAGCGCCTCGCGCATACGCGGACGGCGCAACGTCGCGCCTTTGCCGACAGCGGCGGCGAAGGCGTCCGTCGACATGGCGAAGGCGAGCAGGATGGTGGAAGCGATATTCATGGGGACAATGATCATGTTCGGGTCGGGACAGGAACATACGATGTCTCGCCGAGCCCGACCGGTCGCGGCGTTACATCGATGGTCTTGCCAACCAGAATACAGATCGGTTGCTCATGCCACGGTTCGATCGAACCAAGCGTGTTGACATGAGCGCTTCCAATGGCTGGAAGCCGGCTACTCCCCAAGGACGGACAAAGGCTATCACGTTCGAAATGAATTTGTAATCTTCTCCAGGTTTTTTTAGTGTCCGTACATCAGGCACAGCCGATGCGCCTCCGCTCTGGTTGACCACCACCACGCGTTTTCCGCGAAGTCCTGGCCCGTACAAGGTGGCCAGCCCAGATCCGCGCCTTCGATCCGATACAGCCGCGATGCCAATCACGATATCCATGCTGACGACTGAAAGCCCTCCCGGCGCAAAACCGTCTGCACGCCGGACGAGGCGCGCGCCATGAGATCCGGCCTGCCACCTGGAACAGCTTCGCGAAAGCGCCGCGGCCGGTATCGATGGACAGCGCTCAGCATGGCAAATTCCCTGTCACGCTATCCGCTCCTTGCCGGGATTGCCGGAACTGCCGTTGCGGTCGTCATGGCAGGCTTGTCGATCGCCACGTTGTACCAGGGCCGCGAAGAAGCACTGAGCCACGCCAGGGAGACGTCGGCCAATCTGGTGTCGATCATTGGCGGCGATATTGCCCGCAACGTCGAAATCTACGATCTGTCGCTTCGCGCCGTGGTCGATGGCGCGCAGGACGCGAGCATCATGGTGCTTCCGCTCAATCTGCGCCGCCGGATTCTATTCGACCGCGCGACCACGGCGGCGTACATAGGCGGCAGCTACGTTATCGATGCCCGCGGCCGCGTCATCATAAAAGAAAACCCCACGGCCACGCCGCCCGAAACCTTCGCCGAGCGCGAATATTTCCTTGCCCATCGAAACAACCCATCGGTCGGCCTGTTTTTCTCGCATCCCTACTTGACCCACGCAAACGGCGCGGCGATCGGCATGAGCCGGCGTATCAATGCGCCGGACGGATCGTTTGCCGGCATCGCGTTGCTGACCGTGAACCTCCAGTATTTCCGTTCGCTCCTGGACAAGATCGAAGTCGGCCCGAAGGGATCGATTTTTATCGTTCAGGACGATGGCGCGTTGATCGTACGAAAGCCCTTCCTCGGCGAGGATATCAATCGCAACGTCGCCGGCTCAGCCACGTTCGCCCGCATGAGGCATTCGAGCTCGGGGTCATACGTGGCGAAATCGCCTGTTGATGGGGTCGAGCGCATCTTCACGTTCGCGCACGTGCCGGGCACGCCGTTTATCGTGGGCGTGGCGCCCGCGCAGGAAGATGTGCTCGAAACGTGGCGCGCGCGCAGCACCGTGGTCGGCGTGCTGACGCTGCTGTTCGGGCTGAGTTTTATCGCGCTGTCGTGGCTTTTGACGCTGTCGTTACGGGAACGGGCGCGCGCGCAGGAAGAGCTCGTGCGCCCGTTCCCGTAACGACAGCGTCAAAAGCCCCGACAGCGCGATAAAACTCCGCCCGAACAGCAGCGG
>NZ_JBSIPA010000476.1:0-4986 GCF_053574605.1 Caballeronia sp. M23-90
TCGTTCTCGCCCACGGGCGTGGCATTCGGCGTGAAAGCGCCCGCCTGGTGCAAATTCGTGTACGTCGAAGAACCGGTCCGGCGCGGCAAACATACGGCGGGCAACGCGTGGTCGCTCCCGGTCCGGGTTTTACGCGGTCCCGAATACGAGACATTCACGAAGACGGCGCAGCACGATTTCTGGGACGAAGAATGGACTATCACGCCGAACAGCAACCGCATGGGTTTCCGGCTCGCGGGAACGGTGCTGGAACGTACCGATAAGGCCGATCTGCTCTCGCACGCGGTGCTGCCCGGCACGATCCAGGTCCCGCCGAACGGCCAGCCAATCGTGCTCATGGGTGACGCCCAGACCACGGGCGGTTATCCAAAGATCGGATCGGTGATCCGGGCGGATTTGTGGAAGCTCGCGCAAGCGCGGTTGAACGGCGGTGTGCGCTTTATCGAAACGACGGTCGAGGCCGCGCGCCACGCCCTCGCCGAAGAGCGCATGTATGTGAAACAGGTTGAAGCGGCGATCGCGATGCACGCCGAACGCCACGACCGGTAAATCAACGTGAAAGGAACGACCATGGATATCGATCTGAATGCCGATCTCGGCGAAGGCTGTGGTTCCGACGAAGCGCTGCTCGATCTGGTGAGCTCGGCGAATGTTGCGTGCGGCTGGCACGCGGGCGGCGCCACGGCCATGCGCGACTGCGTGCGCTGGGCGGTGGCGAAGGGCGTGGCTATCGGCGCGCATCCGAGCTTCAACGATCCCGAGAATTTCGGGCGCAAGGAAATGGATATTCCGGCCTCCGACATCTATGCCGGCGTGTTGTACCAGCTCGGCGCCCTGGCCGCGATTGCCAAGGCGGAAGGCGGCAGGATCGCGCACGTGAAGCCGCACGGCGCGCTGTATAACCAGGCCGCGAAGAACCTTGAAATTGCCGAAGCGATCGTTGCGGCCATTCACGATTTCGATCCGTCGCTGCTGGTGTTTGGCCTGGCAAACAGCAATCTCGTCGATGCCACCCGCAAGGCGAACATGGCGGCTATCGAAGAGGTGTTTGCGGATCGCGGGTATCGGGCCGATGGATCGCTCGTGCCGCGCAAGGACCCGGGCGCGCTGCTCGACGACGAAGAAGCGGTCCTCGCCCGCACGCTTTCGATGGCAACCGAACGGCGCGTGCAGGCGGTCAGCGGCGAATGGGTGCCGATCAACGCGCAAACAGTCTGCCTTCACGGCGACGGTGCGCACGCACTGGCTTTCGCCAAGCGGATTCGCGGCGCGCTGGAGACGGCGGGCATCGAAGTCCGGGCGGCGCACGCCGTTGCTGCATGAACTGAAACCAGCGCCTCTCGATTTACTTATTCAACGCCTCGGGTCAACACGGGGCGTTTTAGCAAGCGGCCATAGAGCTGCTTTTCGTCGAGCCGATGGAACAGACCACTCAAAGCAAGCGGTCCGTCCAAAGGCGGCAGGTCAATTACCCGAGCTTTGGAGATCTGAATGGGAACCGCAGTCAATCTATGGCCGCTAATTGGAGTGGTCGTCATCATCGTGGGATTTATCCTGCGCTTCAACCCGATGCTGATCGTGGCCGCCGCCGCCATCGTCACGGGGCTGGCGGCGCATTTTCCGATCGATCGAATTCTTACTGCCATCGGCACGGGATTTCTCAAGACGCGCAACATCCCGCTGATCATCTTGCTGCCACTGGCAGTGATTGGCTTGCTCGAACGCCACGGCTTGCGTGAACGCGCGCAGATCTGGATCTCGGGCATCAAGGCCGCGACAGTCGGGCGGCTCCTCATCGTGTACCTGCTGATTCGCGAGCTGACGGCGGCTGTCGGTTTGACCGGCCTCGGCGGCCATCCGCAGATGGTGAGACCGCTCCTCGCGCCCATGGCCGAAGGCGCGGCTGAAGCCCGCTACGGCAAGATCTCCGATAAAACCCGCTACACGCTGCGTGCGTATTCCGCGGCAACCGACAACGTCGGACTGTTCTTCGGCGAGGACATTTTCGTGGCGTTCGGCGCCATCGTCCTGATGACGACGTTCCTGCGCGAAGCGGGCATCGTGGTCGAGCCGCTGCACGTCGCCGTGTGGGGTATCCCGACCGCGATCTGCGCATTCCTGATCCACGGCTTCCGGCTCTGGCTGCTTGATCGGCGACTCACTCGCGAACTCGGCGCGCTAACCAAGAACGTTCGTGGAGAAACGGCATGACGCTCACCATCAACTATCTGTTCTATTTGCTTGGCGTGGTGCTGGTAATCGTCGCGGGCATGATTTACGTCGATAAAAGCCATCCGCGACGCCTCACCGCTGGAACCTTCTGGCTCGTCTATGCGCTGATTTTCCTGATCGGCGACTGGTTGCCGGCGAATGTCGTCGGCGTGCTGGTCGTGGCGATGGCGCTGATTGCCGGCTTCGGTGGCGTGACGGCCGCAAAGCCCAAAATGCTCTCCGATGAAACCCGCCGCAAGACCGCAATCCGTCTTGGCAACAAGCTGTTCGTGCCGGCGCTGACCATTCCGGTGGTGACCGTGGTGCTGACGCTCGCCGCGAGCCATCTGGTGTTCGGTGGCAAGCCGCTGCTCGATCCGAAGAACGTCACGCTGATTGGTTTTGGCGTGGGTTGTATCGTCGCGCTGGGCGTGGCTTGCGTGATGACGCGCGACACAGTCGGCCAGTCGATGAAGGAAACCCGCCGTCTCGTCGATGCCCTTTCGTGGGCAGCAGTTCTGCCGCAAATGCTGGGCATGCTGGGGCTGGTGTTTTCGGATGCCGGTGTTGGCAAGGCCGTGGCGCACGTGACGACGGCTTACGTGAACCTGGATTATCGGCTGGTCGCGGTGGCGGTTTATTGCGTGGGGATGGCGCTCTTCACGATGGTCATGGGCAATGGCTTCGCGGCGTTTCCGGTGATGACCGGGGGCGTCGGCGTGCCGATCCTGGTTGGCGTATTCCACGGCAATCCCGCGACGATGGTCGCCATTGGGATGTTCTGCGGTTATTGCGGAACGCTGATGACGCCGATGGCCGCGAACTTCAATATGGTGCCTGCGGCGTTGCTTGAATTGCCGGACAAGAATGCGGTGATCAAGGTGCAGGTGCCGACGGCTTTGTCGTTGTTGGTTGTGAATATCTTTTTGTTGAATTGGTTGATGTTTATTTGATTGGTGCGCGAGGGGGGGCGGGGCGGGCGGGGCGGGGTTGGTGCCGGGTTGTTGCTCTTTGGGCTACCGCGCGTTTTATTTTGGCTGATCTTTTTAGCACTGTTAGCCACTGTGCGTGGCGGCACTTCATTTCTTTGTCCAACGGCGACAAAGAAACGAAGCAAAGAAAACGCCTCCCAACCGCTAATTCTTAAGTGTCCCGAGCGTGCAATGACAACTGTTTGGTACTTCACAAGAACGCTCGACGCCGCAATCAAGAACACTTGGAAACCCTCCCCCTCCGTCAACCGCAACCCACACGCTTCGCCACCAGTGTCGGAATCCGTTAATGAGGCTTCCGCGCTGCGCGCGCTGACGCCCAAATGGAGGAGTTGGCTGTACTGGTTCCGTTTTGCCCGCGCGAGCCTGGGACCACCGGCGGCAAAGTCTCGGCAAGTTCAGGATGCTGTAGCGCCGTCATGTGCTCCACCCGTTGTTCACTTGGGCCAGGTTTCCGTATTGACTGCCACAGTTACTGGTGGCGAAGCGTGTGGGTATCTGTTGACGGAGGGGGAGGGGTTCAAGTGTTCCTGATTGCGGCGTCGAGCGTTCTCTGAAGGACCAAACAGTTGTCAGTGCACGCTCGGGACACTTAAGAATTAGCGGTTGGAAGGCGTTTTCTTTGCTTCGTTTCTTTGTCGCCGTTGGACAAAGAAATGAAGTCCCGCCACGGACAGTGGCTAATAGTGCTAAAGAAATTAGAAAACAGGAAACGCGCGAAGGCCTAAGCAGCAGCAACCCAGCATCAATCCTGACCGCTGCCAAAGACCAACCAAGCGTCAGCGCATTACCCGTGAAATGAAGTCCCGCCACGGACAGTGGCTAATAGCGCTAAAGAAATCAGCTAGAACGGAACGCGCGGTAGCCTAAAAAGCAACAACCCGGCACCAACCCCGACCACCGCCCCCCGATCAAGCGCAAACGCCCCGCCCTAGGCCGGTTCGACCACAAACCCGCGCTTCCTAAGCAACGCCAGCACCCCCCGCTTCCCCCCCAAATGCAACGCCCCGATAGCCACAAAAATCGGCCTGTTCGGCGCCGCCAACAAAACCGTCCGCGCCACAAACCGATAATTCCGGTCATAAACCACGCGGTTATCGATTTGAGCGGCCAGCACCTTCGACCGTGCGATCTTTTCGGTCTTGGCATCGTCCCAGGCCTTGAGCGCATCGGCATCGCCAATCCGCCATAACCGATGCAACTCCTTTACATCGGCAATATTCTCAGCCGGCGTCTGCACCAGATCCTGCTCAAGCATCTCCCGCTGCTGCGCCTGCGTCAGCCGCGTGAACGCCGATATCTGTTCGCTGATCGTCTCCAGCCCAACCACACGTCCGCGCGGCCGCAAGTACACGTTCTGCAACTGCGTCTCCGAACCATATTCGGTCTGGAATCCAGCCTTGATCGTATCGACTGTCTCAACCAGCATCGATGCAAGCCAGGGCCGCGACCGGCTGATATCGTCGAGCATGGCGGGGTTGCTGCGCAAGCGCGCTTCCAGGCGTTTCCACAGCGCATCGGGCAGCGCGCGCTGCAGGCAAGGCACCCGGCACGTGCCGTACTTGCTGACTTCATCCTGCGATACCAGCAGGTCATCGGGGGAAATTTCGAGCGCCAGCGTGGGCGATGCATCCAGCGCACCGAGGATCGGCGCGCGAAACGGCATGCTCGCCGGGTAGTCGTCCGGATAACCCACGTGCAGCGTGCCAAGCAAATAGATGGTGGTCTGGCCGCGCGTGGCGACGTAGAACGGCATATGCGCCGGTTGCGCCCGGACGGGGCA
>NZ_JBSIPA010000477.1:0-4973 GCF_053574605.1 Caballeronia sp. M23-90
TTCCGGTCGATGCGCCGGACGGCACCGCGGCGCGGCCCATCGTGCCCGATTCCAGCAGGACGTCGCATTCGACGGTGGGATTGCCGCGCGAGTCGAGAATCTCGCGACCGATGATATCTACGATGGCACTCATGGTTTCCTCAAGAAATGACGATAAATCAGGTCTGACAGCAAGCCGGGGTTGAAGATCTTGCGCGGGCTCGAACGGGAGGCTTACACGCCTTCGACGACCATCATGTGCATCTCGGCTGCGCCGCTTCGCACACTTCGCGCCGCTTCATACCCGGCTGAGTGGTACCACTTGACCGCGGTCTCGTAATCGTCGAATTCGATCACGACACCGCGCGGGGGCAACGAGCCTTCGAGGGTTTCGCTTTTACCGCCGCGAGCGAGGTAGCGGCCACCATGCGCTTCGATTGCCGCAGCCGCCAGCGGCCGGTACGCCGCGTACTTCTCCGGGTCCGTCACATTGGCATTCACGATGACATAACCTTTTGCCATTGCCCTCTCCTCCTGATGCGATTCGGGCGCCGTGTCCGTAAAATTGCGTACACGAAACGCGGTGCCCTTGATTTGTTTTTAGCTGAAATCGTTCTCGAGGAACGGTCCGCTTTTCACAGCCCGGTCGAGCGCAACGAGCGTTTCCAGCAGGGCTTCCATTCTGTGCAGCGGCACGGCGTTCGGACCGTCGGACTTTGCGTTCGCCGGGTCCGGATGGGTTTCCATGAAAAGGCCGGAAACGCCCGTGGCGACCGCGGCTCGCGCCAGCACCGGAACGAATTCGCGTTGACCGCCGGAACTCGTGCCTTGGCCGCCCGGCAACTGGACCGAGTGCGTGGCGTCGAAAACGATGGGCGCATTGGTTTCCCGCATGATCGCGAGCGACCGCATATCGGAAACCAGGTTGTTATAACCGAACGACACACCCCGTTCGCAGGCCATGAAACGGTCATCGGACAGGCCTGCTTCGCGTGCGGCGTCGCGGGCTTTGTCGATGACGTTCTTCATGTCGTGCGGCGCGAGAAACTGGCCCTTCTTGATGTTGACCGGCTTGCCCGAACGCGCGCATGCGTGAATGAAGTCAGTCTGGCGGCACAGAAACGCGGGCGTTTGCAACACGTCGACCACCGATGCCACCGCTTCGATCTCGTGTTCCGAGTGAACGTCGGTGAGAATGGGCAGCCCGAGTTGCTTCTTCACTTCGCCGAGGATCCGCAGGCCTTCGTCCATGCCCAAACCGCGAAACGACTTGCCTGAGCTGCGGTTGGCTTTGTCATACGACGACTTGTAGATGAACGGCACGCCGACCTTGGCGCAGATTTCCTTCAAGCGGCCGGCGACGTCGATCGTCATCTGCTCCGATTCGACCACGCAGGTGCCCGCAATCAGGAAGAACGGCTGGTCGAGACCGACCTCGAAATCACACAGCTTCATGCTTGCGCTCCGACAGAAACCGCAACGGCCGGCGCCGGGTCAGAAGCCCCAGCGTGACCCGCAGCGTCAAGCGCCTGATGATGCGCGCGCGCCGCTTCGACGAACTCCTTGAAAAGCGGATGACCATCGCGTGGCGACGACGTGAACTCCGGGTGGAACTGCACGCCGACAAACCACGGGTGCATCGATTCCGGCAGTTCCATCATTTCCGGCAGGTCTTCGCTCGGCGTGCGCGCGCTGATCACGAGGCCACCTGCCTCGAGTTGCGGCACGAACCGGTTGTTCACTTCGTAGCGGTGACGATGACGCTCGTTCACATCCGTTCCGTAAATACGAGCCGCCATGGTGCCCGGCTTGATCGGACATTTTTGTGAACCCAGGCGCATGGTGCCGCCAAGATCCGACTCTTCCGTACGCTTTTCAACACGACCGGCGCGGTCATACCATTCGGTGATGAGCGCCACGACCGGGTTTGTAGTCGATGTATCGAATTCCGTGCTGTTTGCGTCCGTGAGACCGGCCACGTCGCGTGCAAATTCGATTACAGCCAGTTGCATGCCGAGGCAGATGCCGAGATACGGCGTCTTCGATTCGCGTGCATAACGTATTGCCTTGATCTTGCCTTCGGTGCCACGCGCGCCAAAACCGCCCGGCACGAGCACTGCGTCGAGATGCTTCAATGCATCGACGCCGTCAGTGTCGATCTGCTCGGAATCGATGTACTCGATGTTCACCTTCGTCGACGTATGAATGGACGCGTGCTTCAACGCCTCGATCAACGATTTGTACGACTCGGTCAACTCCACATATTTGCCGACCATGCCGATGGTGACTTCGCTCTGCGGGTTCTCGAGCTTTTGCACGAGGCCGGCCCACATGCTGAGGTCAGCGGGTTTCGCTTCGAGCTTGAGTTCTTCGCAGATGATGTTGTCGAGACCCTGGTCGTGCAGCATCTGCGGAATCTTGTAGATGCTGTCCACGTCCCACACCGAAATGACCGCGTCTTCCGGCACATTGGAAAAGAGCGAAATCTTCTGACATTCGTCGAGGGGGATCGGACGGTCCGCGCGACACAGCAGCACGTGCGGCGAGATACCGATCTCGCGCAGCTTCTGCACGCTGTGTTGCGTGGGTTTGGTCTTGAGCTCACCCGCCGTGGCGATGTACGGCACAAGCGTCAGGTGCACGAAACACGCGCTGTTGCGCCCGAGGCGCAGGCTCATCTGGCGCGCGGCTTCGAGAAACGGCAGCGATTCGATATCACCCACCGTCCCGCCGATTTCCACGATAGCCACATCCGGCTCGCCGCACGTGGCCGCAGCCGCGCCGCGTTGCAGGAACGCCTGGATTTCGTTGGTGATATGCGGAATGACCTGGACGGTCTTGCCGAGATACTCGCCACGGCGTTCCTTGCGGATCACCGATTCGTAGATCTGGCCCGTCGTGAAGTTATTGGCCTTGCGCATCTTCGTGCTGATGAAGCGCTCGTAATGGCCGAGGTCGAGGTCCGTTTCCGCTCCGTCTTCCGTCACGAACACTTCCCCATGCTGGAACGGGCTCATCGTGCCGGGGTCGACATTGATGTAGGGATCGAGCTTGAGGAGGGTGACTTTCAGACCGCGCGATTCGAGGATCGCGGCGAGGGAAGCGGCGGCAATACCCTTGCCGAGGGAAGACACTACGCCGCCGGTGACGAATACATATTTGGTCATCGCTAGGTGCTCGCGGGAAAAACGGATTATACCCGAAAGGCGCCCCGGAACCCAGCGCCGCGGGGGCGGATTTGCATTGCGCGGCGCATATTCATGGATGAATCAGATGCCGGCGCGGCGCAGCCCGTCAAGCGTGCGTTGTAACGCGCGGGCGGTTTCGATGGGACGCTCCATGGGGAACAAATGACTGCCTTCGATCCACTCCAGATGCTCGCCCACAATGCGCCGCGTCATATCCAGCCCGACTTGCCGCACTTCGCGCGAATGCGTCCCCGCGATAAAGCCGACCGGTACCGGCACGCCGTGCGTGACCCGCGCACCCAACGTGCGCGGCAAGGTCTTGTAGATGCGAAATTCCACCTCGCGATCAAAAGCGAGCTTGCGCAGACTGCGGGACGCCGCGGGGGCATCCGTGTCCGGCGGAATCCCGAAGTCGATGTAATCCGACAACATCCGCTCGTCCCAGCGCGCGAACGCGCTTTTTGCATGAAAGTGGCGCCATGCTTCTTCACGGCTCGGCCAGTTCGTCCGCCGGTTTTTTGTCGCGGCGGCAGGCGACAAACGCGTATCGAGACCGGTCCACTGGGATATCCGCAGCAAATGGCTGCGCCAGCCTGCAATGACGGGCGAATCCAGCATGACGACGCCCTTCACCCAATGCGGACGCTTGAGCGCCGCCATCAACGACAGATAACCGCCCAGTGAATGCCCGACGAGCCAGACTTTCGTATCGGGGGGACGGGTGGAATCGATGTCTTCGAGCAGTTCGTCCACGAGATGAGGCCAGTCGCGCGTGACCGGCAGGCGCGGATTGTGGCCGAAGCGCTCGACCGCGCGGATCTCGTAATCGTCGGCGAGCTCGGCGAAGATCGTCCGGTACGTCGACGCGGGAAACCCGTTCGCGTGTGAAAAATGCAGGATGTCTTTCAAGCTTCGTGTCCTCTTCTCGTGCCCTCTTCTTTCTTACCGGCCCATCCAGTAGCGTGCGTGCGTTTGCCTGAACCGTTCGATGGAAACATCCGCCGACATCTCCATGCGTGCAGCGCCATCTTCGTCACTGCGAGACAGCTCGATACGACGCAGCCGATACCGCTCGAAAACAGTTGGATTCGGGTGGTTGAATCGGTTGCGGTAGCCTACCTGAAATACAG
Source organism: Caballeronia sp. M23-90 (assembly GCF_053574605.1). Lineage (NCBI taxonomy): Bacteria > Pseudomonadati > Pseudomonadota > Betaproteobacteria > Burkholderiales > Burkholderiaceae > Caballeronia > Caballeronia sp. M23-90. The sequence continues at coordinate 4,298 of NZ_JBSIPA010000477.1, forward strand.
CCACGCGCGGCTCGACGGCGTCGAGGAAAGGCTCGGTAGACGATGTCTTGCTGCCGTGGTGCGGCACGACCAGAACATCCGCCTGAAGCAATGCGCGATCTTGTGTCAGTAACTGGCGCTCGACGTCCGCTTCGATATCCGCCGCGAGGAGCGCCGAGCGCCCGGCCGCGCTCGTTATTTTCAGCACGCACGAGGTCGCATTCGGCTTCGCCGCAAGCGGACCGGCCATTGGCCACAACACGTCGAACTTCACGCCGTCCCACTGCCATTGCTGACCTGCGATGCATCGCAGGGAGTCGCTGCCCTCTTCCCGGGCGATCCGCCACAAAGCTTCATGCGGCCGCATCGACGCCACGAACTGGCGCACCCGGATGCTTTCGAACACGGCGGGCGCACCGCCGGAATGATCGGAATCCGAGTGGCTGATCATGAGGGTATCGAGTGTGGAAAGGCCGTGCGCAAAGAGATATGGCACGACGAGCCGCTCGCCGGCGCGCGTGGATTCCGGGCCCGGGCCGGCATCGAAGAGCAAGGAATGACGCGCGGTTTCTATGACAATCGACGAACCCTGTCCGATATCCAGCGCCGTCACGCGGAACGTGCCGGTCGCAGGCGCATGCGATGGAGGAAAAACCAGCGGCAGCCACGTGAGCGGCGCGGCGAAGCGCAATGGCCA
>NZ_JBSIPA010000478.1:0-4965 GCF_053574605.1 Caballeronia sp. M23-90
TCCCGCTCCAGCGTCGACACCGAAATCTCGATTCCCTTGCGTCCCATGATCGCCTCCCTGTCGGTCATGGCTTTATCGTAGAACAACAAATATTTATGTAAAGTTATTTCTGGGACAGAACACTAGCATCTCCTGTTGATGGAAACATTACCGGGGGGATCATGGCCACTGCACTTTCAGTATTAAACAGGGAATCGGAGCTGAGCTACGCTTATCTTCATGCGATCGCTTCGCACGCAGGGGTCAACTGCAAGATCAGCAACCGGCACGACGACAACGCCGGCATCGACGCCATGCTCACGGGCTGGGAACCATTCCCGAACGGCGGCCCGTTGACCGAAGTCGACGTCAAGGTCCAATTGAAGGCAACGGTCAAGACACCGTTCGACGACGGTGAATCGCTCTCCTACTTCCTCTCCGGGACGCAACAGTACGACGCCCTGCGCCGGGAGACACACGCGTCGCCGCGAATACTCGCCGTACTGTTCCTCCCTCCCAACGCCGAGGACTGGCTGGAGCATTCAGAGGAGCAACTCGTGCTGCGAAAATGCGCGTACTGGGTCAGTCTGCGCGGCGCCCCGCCCACGGACAACACAGCAGGCGTCACTGTGAAGATCCCGAAGAGCCAGACGTTCGACGGAGCCGGTCTCATGCAGCTCATGGCAAGCATCTCGCGGCGCGAAATTCCTGCTTATCGAAACCTTTCTGACCAGGTGCCACATGACGCTTAGCACGCTATCTCCTTCAGGCCTGCGCGATTTCGTTCAATCGCTCGGGTGGAAATTGCTGCCTGATGGCATGGTGGATGGACTGTACGTGTTCCATCATGATTGCGCACCGCGTCGCCAGATTGTCATTCCAATGGATCAGCACGCGCTGGACTACGCGGAGGCATGCGAGCTCGCCATGTCAAAGCTCGCTGACCTGCAGGGTATGAAGCTCACAGAGCTGATTCAGCTTGCCGCGATCTCCCGCGACGACTCCATGTATTACCGGGTGACCGGGCGCGGTGCGTTCAACGAAGGCCTGCCCTTGTCGTTTGCAGCGTCGTTGCTGCTTGGCGCGGAGCAGGTTCTGCTTGCTTCGGCTTGCACGGTGTTGCGGCCGCAGGCTCATCATCCGCGTCTGCACAGAAGCGAAGCCACACAGCTTGCCAGTCATGCGCGGTTCGGCCACACGGAGCGCGGCAGCTTCGTCGTGCGCGTTTCGTGCCCTGTCGATGCAATGGAAACGCCAGCCGCGCTTGCGCTCGCCAACACTAACGAGTCATTTGTGCGCATGACCATGCTGAGCGCCCGTCGCGGCGTGCGCGATCTGGTTGACGCCATCGAGACAGACACGCTTACCCGCTTCGTCGACTCGCAAAAAGACGCGCGCTCGCCCGTTGTTTCTTCCAATCTGTGCGAAGCACTGACGCGTATGCATGATGAAGAAATGCAGAACAGCATCGACCTGTCGTTTCGTTGGGCAACAACCGTGGCACTACCCCAGGAGATCGCCGCGGCCGCAAGCATACGAATCGAGAGCGATCACTTTGGGCGTATCGACGAGGTTCGCCGCGAGTTGCGTGCGGTCGAGCATGACCGCGACGACATATTCATCGGGACAGTCGAGCATCTGAATGGGCAATTCGATCTTGAAGGCAACCGGGCGGGCGAGGTCGTCGTCGGATTGCTCCAGCACGACAAGGGAACTATCAAGGCGCGCGTTGTGCTCAATCACGATCAATATGCAAGCGCGGTTGCCGCGCATCTGGACGATCGGACTTTCGTCCGCATCGCAGGGCGGCTGCGTCCCGGGCGACAACCGCGTACGCTGGTCGACGTCACCAGCTTCACCTTGATCGGTCCGGAGTGACAAAGAGCAAGAGCGCAAGAGCGGGGCGGGGCGCAGGAAATCTACCGGCGAATCCCCAGCACCTCCCGTAAAGCCTCACCGTTCGCGCCACTTCCTGCGAAGTCATCGAAGGCACGATCTGCAACGCGAATAATATGATCGCGGATAAAGGTGGCGCCTTCGCTTGCGCCATCCTCGGGATGTTTTAACGCGCATTCCCATTCGAGCACCGCCCAACCAGGGAAATCGTATTGCGCCATCTTCGAGAAAATTGCGCTGAAGTCGATCTGTCCGTCGCCGAGAGAACGGAAGCGGCCTGCGCGGTCCACCCAGCCCGAGTAACCGCCGTACACGCCCTGACGTCCGTTTGGCCGGAACTCCGCATCTTTCACGTGAAAGGCCTTGATGCGTTCGTGATAGATATCGATGAACTGTAGGTAATCCAGTTGTTGCAGCAGGAAGTGGCTGGGATCGAAGAGAATGTTGGCACGTGGGTGATGATCTACCGCATCCAGAAACCGGTCGAAGGTTACGCCGTCGTGCAGGTCTTCGCTTGGGTGCAACTCGTAGCACACGTCCACGCCAGCCTGATCGAAAGCGTCGAGCAAGGGACGCCACCGCTTGGCAAGCTCGCCGAACGCTGTCTCGATCAAACCCGGCGGACGCTGCGGCCACGGATACAAATACGGCCAGGCCAGCGCGCCCGAAAACGTCACGTGCGCGCTCAGGCCCAAGCGCCTGGACGCGGCCGCTGCGAATCCAACCTGTTCGATGGCCCATGCCGTGCGAGCCTCCGGATTCCCGCGAACGTGCTTGGCTGCGAAGCCATCGAAGAGCGTGTCGTACGCGGGATGAACCGCCACGAGTTGTCCCTGCAGATGCGTCGATAACTCCGTAACGCACACGCCCGCATCCTCTACGATCCGGCGCAGATCGTCGCAATAGGCATCGCTTTTGGCGGCCTGTTCGAGATCGATCAGCCGCGGATCGCACGGAACCTGAATACCTTCGTAGCCCAGCCCCTTCGCCCAGCCTGCAAGGTGCGCGAGGTTGTCGAAGGGCAGTTCATCGCCGAGAAACTGCGCCAGAAAAATTGCCGGGCCCTTGATGGTTTTCATGATCGTCGATCCACGAACGTGTGCTCAGCTAGGATAAAACTCAGAACGGCGAGTTCGGATAATAGAACTGCTTGGCGTTTTCCTTCGTGATCAGCACCGAAGGAATGATGGTCGTGGCGGGCAGTTTTTCGCCCTTCAGGCGCGCTTCGGCGGTGAGCTTGATCGCGTCGTAGATGAACTTCGGCGAGTACGACACGTCGGCCTGCACCCGCTTGTCGCCATCCATGATCCGCTTGACCGCTTCCTTCGACCCCGCCCCGCCGAACACTTCCTTGATGTCCGTGCGCTTCGCCTGGTCGATGGCCTTCAGCACGCCGATCATCATGTCGTCATCAGCGGCCCAGACTGCATCGATATGCTTGAAACGCGTGAGGTAGTCCTGCATCACCTTGAATGCGTCGTCGCGATTCCAGTTGGCGTATTTGGCATCGAGCACCTTCATGTCGGGATGCTGCTTGATCACAGATTCGAACGCGGTCCAGCGTTCGTTGTCGAGCGTGGTCGGAATCCCGCGCAGCGCGACAATGTCGCCCTTTCCATCCAGCGTCTTCGCCAGATACTCGGCCGGCAGCTTGCCGAAGGCCGTGTTGTCACCGGCCACGTAGGCGTCTTGCGCGCTGGTGTCGGTCAAGCCGCGATCCACCACCGTCACATACACGCCCTTCTTCTTGACCTGCGCGACCGGCTGCGTCAACGAAGCCGACTCAAACGGGAAAATCACCAGCGCGTTAATTTTGTTGACCGTCACGAGATCCTGCAACTGGTTCGCCTGTTCGGGCGCGCCGCCAGCCGTTTTGACGATGATCTTCAGATCCGGATGCGCCGCCTCCAGTTCCTTTTTTGCTTCATTGGCCCACCACACGATACCGCCGGTAAAGCCATGCGTGGCGGTCGGGATGGCGACGCCGAGCGTGACTTTATCGGCCGCGATGGCCGAGACGGCGCTCGCCGCGAGCGTCAGTGCGCCGAGTGCGCGAAGAATGTTTTTCATTGCTGTGTCTCCATTGTCATGACAGGCGCCTGATAGGGTTTCAGGGCACGGTTCGAACAGACTTCAACGACGTCCACGCTGTAAAAACGCTACGAAGATGATCACGGCGCCCTGCACTGCCGCGTTGAGATACACGCTGATGATGCTGGTGAGATTCAAGATGTTTGCGATCACGGACAAGAGGATTGCGCCGATCACGGTCCCGATCACACGCCCTTCGCCACCTCTGAGCGCCGTGCCGCCGACCACCACGGCCGCGATCGCCTCGAGCTCCCAGAGAAGTCCGGTGGTCGGCGTCGCCGACCCGAGGCGCGGCACGTACAGTACGGTCGCCACGCCCACGCAAAGACCGAGCAGCACATAGGTGACGATCTTCACGCTGTCCACGCGAATGGCGGCGTATCGCGCGACCTGTTCGTTCGATCCGATTGCCTGGACATGCCGGCCGAAGACGGTGCGGTTCAGCACGATCACGCCGCCCGCCGCGACGATCAGGAACACCCATATGGGCACCGGGATGCCAAACAGACTTGCGTAATACACGGGGCCGTATAAATCGGACAAGGTGTTGTCGAGTGTGAGCGCGCCGCCATCCGCGAGCCATGTCAGCACGGCGCGAAAAATCCCGAGCGTTCCCAGCGTCACGATGAACGGTTCTATACGTCCCTTGGTCACGAGCAGGCCATGCGCCAAACCGAAAAGACCCCCTAGAACAAGGGCTAGAACAATTCCTAAGGCAATGATGGTCAGCGGCGCAAAGCTGTGGCCGCCCACGCCGTGAGCGAGCGTGTTCATCGTCCAGATCATGCTGCCGGCGATCAGCGCGGCCATCGATCCAACCGACAAATCGATACCGCCCGAGATGATCACGAACGTCATGCCCACCGCAATGATGCCAATGAACGATGTCCGCGTGAGAACGTTCATGGCGTTGTCGAAGGTGGCGAAATCGGGATTGAGCAGCGTCCCGCCCACGCACAGCGCGATCAGCCCCAGCAACGGCCCGACGCCGTGCAGCCA
>NZ_JBSIPA010000479.1:0-4938 GCF_053574605.1 Caballeronia sp. M23-90
TTGCGCGAGACCGGGCTTTTGGCCTGACTTACCGCGGGCGGATGCGCTTGAACAACACGCGCGTTCGCCTGCATGCAGTGCATCCCGGCCGCACAACCGTTCGGCCAGCCAGCGAGTGTCATCAACCCGTCGTTCATCGACCCGTTCCCGGCTTAGCTTCCAGGCAACGCGCATTCAGCATCACGAAGGACCTCATGAAACGTTCTGCCTTAATCAACAACGCTCGCACCATTGGCGCGCTGTCGCTTGCAATCGGCACGCTGATCTCGCTTGGCGGTTGTGACACCTTGAACGATTGGCTCGCGCCTGACCGTGTGAATTACAAGGGTGCTGAAACGGCGCCTTCGCTGGCAGTGCCGTCGGATCTGACCACCGGCGACATCAGCCAGCGGTACGCTGCACCGCCCAAGCTGAATTCGCTCGGCGGCGCTGCACCGCGTTCGCTGACGCCGGCAGGCAATGCGACAGTCGGTTTGCCGACGCCGCAAGACCCGTTCGGCATGCACGTGGAACGCGACGGCGACCGCCGCTGGCTCGTGGTCGACGGCCGCTCGCCCGATCAACTCTGGCCACAGTTGCAGGAGTTCTGGGAAGAGAACGGTTTCACGCTCAAGACCGATGCACCGGCCACCGGCATCATGTCCACCGACTGGGCCGAGAATCGCGCGAACATTCCGGACGACTGGTTCAGGAAGAGCGTGGGCAAGCTGATCGACTTTGCGTATTCATCGGGTACGCGCGACCAGTTCCGCACGCTGGTGGAACGTGGCTCGAACAACTCCACGGACATCTCGATCAGCCACGCCGCGATGGAAGAAGTGCTGACCGGCCAGGACAAGACCTCGTCGAAATGGGAAGAGCGTCCGCGCAACCCGGCGCTCGAAGCTGCGTTCCTTGCGAAGCTGATGGAGAAGTTCGGTCTCACGGATGCACAAGCCAAACAATTGCTGACCGACGCACGACCGGCTGAGCCGGCTGTCGCACTGGATCAATCGGGCGGCACGTCTACGCTCGACATCTCCGAGCCGTTCGATCGCGCCTGGTTGCGAGTCGGTTTGGCGCTTGACCGTACCAACTTCACCGTGGACAACCGCGATCGTGCGAAGGGCGTGTATTACGTGCGTTTCTCCGACTCCATGGCGGAGCTGAAGAAGGAAGGGCTGCTCGGCAAGCTGTTCACCGGCAGCGCGCCGAAGCCCTCACGTGAATTCATGGTCAATGTGCGTCCGAAGGCCGATACCTTGACGCAAGTCGCCGTGGTCGATGCGAACGGTCAGGTCGATACATCGACTGACGCTCAACGCATTGTTGCGTTGTTGCATGCGCAGTTGAACTAGGTCCCGGCCAATGCGCTTTGCCAGTCTCGGCAGCGGCAGTGAAGGCAACGCGTTGCTGGTCGAGTCGGCCAGCGGCACGATCACCACGCGCGTGCTGCTGGACTGTGGTTTTTCAGCCAAGGAAGTCGAGCGGCGCCTTGCAAGGCTCGACGTTCGCCCTGATCAGCTCGATGCCATTTTCATCACGCACGAGCATACGGATCACATTGGCGGCGCGCTGACGCTGGCGCGCAAATGGTCCATACCGGTACACATGAGCTGGGGCACGGCGCGCGCGGTAGGCGCCGATGACGCACCGGTCGACCTGCATGTGCTCTGGGGCGACGAGAGCGTCGCTGTGGGCAACCTGCATGTGCTGCCCTACACAGTTCCCCATGACGCACGCGAACCCCTCCAGTACGTGTTCTCTGACGGCGCAAGCCGCTTGGGCGTCCTGACGGATGTGGGCGTTGCCACGCCGCATATCACCAGCACGTTGAGCGGTTGCGATGCGCTGGTGCTCGAATCCAATCACGACATGGAGATGCTCGCGACGAGCCGCTATCCTGCGTCGTTGAAGGCCCGCATCGGCGGCATGCACGGGCATCTGAACAACGACGCGGCGGCGGCCATCCTTGCATCGCTGGATCGATCGAAGCTGCGTCATCTGGTGGCCGCCCATCTGAGCCAGCAGAACAACTTGCCTGAGCTGGCCCAGGCGGCCCTTGCTGCGGTCTTGGGCGCGACGGCCGCCGACGTGCTGGTCGCGACGCAGGCGGATGGCTTCGACTGGCTTTCCCTTTGAAGCGTCCTCCGTGACAGGCATATCGAACTTTTAAATCAAGAAGCACCAGACGTAAAAAAACCGGCCCGAGGGCCGGTTTTTTCGTAAGCCTACAAAATCAACCTTGTGGGCTTACTGCGGAGGCTTCGTTTCCTGCTAGATCAATCATGCTCAAGAGCGGGAAACTTGGCCTCTGACTCAATACTTACTGGCTCGCGCCCGAAGCAGCAGCAGCCGGAGCAGCAGCGTCCGATGCCGTTGCAGCAGCCGAAGCTGCGTCGCTTGCAGCAGCCGTAGCGCTCGATGCTGCGTCCGTTGCGGAAGCCGCAGCGTCCGAAGCAGCAGCTGCCGGTGCCGAAGCAGCCGACGTATCGCTAGCAGCGCCCGGAGCAGCCGTATCGCTAGACTTGTTGCATGCAGCAAGAGCAACAGCAGCCAACAGGGATGCTACGAGGAGAGATTTCTTCATGATCACGTCCTTTTATGGTTAAAGGTAAGCAACAGCGCAAAGTACCGGTAATGTGTGCTCCAACACCGACCCGGGCCGTTGTGGACTCACATTATGTATGGTTGTGAGACTTCCTACGGCTTGGGCGGAAATTATATGCACTTTCGTACTGACCGTCGATAAATGCAGGGACAATACGTTGTCTTTCTCATACATTTCATCAGCCTGCGATAACAACCCGGCGAACAACAAGACCAAACAACGCTAGGCGTTCGCGTCGACTTGAATCCAGCCCGCACAATACCACTCGTGCAGTAAGACTGTCATTGACGATTCTCCAGAGAGTGTTACAAACCGTTTCCCCTCCAGATATCGCTTGTCAGCAAGCTCGGGCAGCCATTTTCTGGCTTTCGGCGACATTAACTCCCGTTCGCCGTTGAGAAAATAAGCGTGTTTGTCGTAAAGCAGCACGGTTTTTCTATCGAGCTTCAAACCGGACTGCTTCGCGCGCTCAATAAATCGCTTTTCATTCAAAGGTCGTTGTGGCGGATCAAATACGACATTCGCCTTGGGCTCGCTCAAATAAGTACCGAGAAAACCAGCAACCTCCTTTTCAGTCCATCCGATGTTCGCAAGGATCGCGCCTACCCGCTCGACCAGAAGGGGCGGCAATTGCGCGGGATTCCTGACGGCCGGCTGAGTCGGGTCGCGGTAACGCTGTTCGCCCTTGCCGCGGCCACCCGACATCTCTTCCATGCGCTCAGCCAGGTGATACAGGAATTGTCCCGACAGTTCGGCGGCGGACGGTGCGCGAAAGCCGACAGAGCATGTCATGCATTCGCCTTCAGCCACGCCGTCATGGGCGATATGAGGCGGCAGATAAAGCATGTCGCCCGGCTCGAGCACCCATTCCTCATCGGCTTCGAAGTGCTGTAAAACTTTCAACGGCAACCCCTCTTTTAGCGAGAGATCGCGCTGCGCACCGAAACGCCAGCGGCGTTTGCCATGGACCTGCAGCAGGAAGACGTCGTAGGAATCGAAATGCGCGCCGACACCGCCGCCGTCCGTCGCGTACGAGATCATGAGGTCGTCCAGCCGCGCATCAGGTATGAAACGGAAGCGGTCGAGGAGCGAGCGGGCGCGGTCGTCGTGCAGGTTCACGCCTTGCACGAGTAATGTCCAGTCACGCTTTTTTACGGACGGCAGTTCATCTGGCGCAAACGGGCCGTGTTCCATTGCCCAGGATTGGCGAAAATGGGTGATCAGGCGTGATTCGGCGTCGTCGTTGTCGGCGAGTTCGAACAGTTCGTCGCGCGACAAGGGCGCCTGGATGCCGGGAATCGCCTGACGGATCAGCAGCGGCTTTTTCTGCCAGTACCGGCGCATGAACTGCGCGGGCGAGAGGCCGCCTAGGAGGGTTGAAGGTTCGTCGGGAAGCGGCACCGCGAAAGGACTTGAGGGAACGTTTGGGGACCGCGCTGGCATCGTATAATTAAGGCTTGTATCTTGGAGAATCCAATGAAAATCGCAAAAGACACCGTCGTATCAGTCGCCTATAAGCTATCTGACGCTCATGGCAACCTGATCGAGGAAAGCGACGAGCCGATGGTCTATCTGCACGGCGGCTATGATGGCACGTTCCCCAAGATCGAGGAAGCACTCGACGGTCAGGAAGCCGGCTATCAGACGCAATTGCAGCTCGAGCCGCAAGACGCGTTCGGCGAGTACGATCCCGATCTCGTGAAGGTGGAGGCGCGTGGCCGCTTTCCGGAGCCGCTCGAAATCGGCATGCAATTCGAGGGCACGCCGGAAGACGGCGAGGACGAACTCGATTCGCTCATCTATACAGTGACCGATGTAGCAGAAGACAAGGTCGTGCTCGACGGCAATCATCCGCTCGCCGGCATGGCGCTGCGTTTCGCGTTGAACGTGCAGGAAGTGCGTGAAGCCACCGAAGACGAGAAAGAGCACCAGCACGCGCATGGGCTCGATGGTCTCGAAGTGCTCGACGAGGACGATGAAGAGCCGGGCAAGGACGCGGGTCCGACCTTGCATTGAGGCGGTTCGGTTTTATCGGTTGATCGGGATCAGAAGTGAACACAAGGCGCAGGCAGGTTGCTGCGCCTTTGTTTTATTTCATTGACCATCTGCTTGATTCGATGCACCGCTTGCAGGTGTTATTGGGTTCGAAGGCGCATTCAGGATCGGCGGCACGGTCGGCGGCGGATTCGGATTCAGCAACGGTGGCATCTGAGGCGTGGCATTGGACGCTGCGCCGTCGCTTGCGGGCGCAGGCGCCGGCATCTGCGAATACCGCATCGATCTGTGCCATTTCGGAAGCCGACAGCACGCCTGTCTCTATGAGCGTTTTTTTCAGTGCGACAAAAAAG
>NZ_JBSIPA010000047.1:0-23724 GCF_053574605.1 Caballeronia sp. M23-90
GTGAACATAGATTCGGTAAAGCCATCCGGTCCGCGCATCTGTTCCATCTCGTTCTCATTGATGACATCAGTTCAACGTTTACGCCCACGTCCCGGATGACCGCCACACGAGGTATTTCACCAGCCTGCTAAAGCTCAAAAGCCTTCTACCAATTGATCAAAGCGAGATAAAAATACTTTCAAAGTGTCCGACGTATTTGACTTGCTAAAGCCAACAACCAAGTCAATGGTCGGCGGCGTTCCGGTGAGCGGCCGACTCGCGACGGACCAGGGCAATAAATTATTAGCATACGCTGGCATTAACGACAATCCACCGGTTGACGCTACGAGCGACATTGCCATGGCGAGATTATCCACACCATGATCCGGCTTTATGTCGATGGCGTTTTCTTCAAGATACAGATCGATGACGGCCCGCAGTACCGTTGCCTTATTCGAGGCGAGAATAAACGTCTCGCCAGCGAAATCTTCCGGTCCGATGCTTTCTTTTGTTGTCAAACGATGATCGCTCGGCATCAGCATCACAAGCGGCTCTTGATTCACAACCCGATATTCCAGATTAAACCCTGGCTCGGCACGCATAAACGCAAGATCCAATTTGCCTCTTGAGACCGCGTCAGCGAGATCAGGCGAATAGTGGCTCGACACGGTGACATCGATATTAGGGAGTTCGTCGCGGAGCACGCCCATCGCGCGCGGCAGCCAGTCCATTTCCTGCCCAGTTAGGAAGCCGAGTGCAAAGGACGGCTTAGCTGGACGAGCAATACGGCGTGCAGCTTCGCCTGCAGCATCAACTTGAGCCAAAGCTAGACGCGCGTGATCGAGAAACACACGGCCTGCAGCGGTGAGCTCGACGCCGCGCGCGCTTCGGCTTAGTAGCTCCGCGCCGACCTCAGACTCAAGATCCCGGATCTGACGGCTTAGCGAAGGTTGAGAAGTAAAAAGACGCTGCTCAGCGGCCACTGTAAGGCTACCTGTCTCGGCCACAGCAACGAAATAACGAAGATGTCGGAGTTCCATTGGCTCTTTCCGGATTGATATATCCCAGGATCATGCCTTAAAAGCATGCCTACCAGCCTACAAAGTCTTTCTAGTCTGAGCAACAAACCTCTACATTGACCTCACACCAACGCAGATCAAAGCAGCGACCCCGCTACTGAGATTCATAAACCGAACCTAATAGGACTCAAAATGGAACATCCCGTCATTCTCATCACCGGCGCATTAACCGGCATTGGCCGCGCTACCGCCTTGGCTTTTGCCGACAGTGGCGCACGTTTGGTCGTATCTGGTCGCCGTGAAGCTGAAGGCCGCGCACTCGAAGCAGAGCTGCGCGAATTGGGCGCTGATGCCTTGTTTATCAAGGCGGACGTCCGCAACGACGGCGAAGTCGGTAGCCTCATCGACCAAACCGTCGCGCGCTTCGGCCGTATCGATGCAGCAGTCAACAATGCAGGGACCGAAGGCCAGCCAGGTCTGATCGTTAATCAGACGGCTGAAAGCTATGCTGCCACGTTCGACACCAACGTTCTTGGTACCCTTCTCAGCATGAAGCACGAACTGCGGGTGATGACCGCGCAAAAGAGCGGAAGCATCGTCAACGTTTCATCGACTTACGGACATGAAGGCGCCGCATGGGCGTCGGTATATTCGGGTAGCAAGCACGCAGTCGAGGGTTTCACAAAGTCGGCTGCACTTGAGGTCGCTGCGTCGAACGTGCGCGTAAACGCAGTTGCGCCTGGTCCTACCGACACAGGCATGCTCGACCGCTTCACTGGCACGCCGGAGAACAAAGCTGCACTGGCTGCCACTGTTCCACTTGGACGCGTCGGCAAACCCGTGGATGTTGCGCGTGCGATCTTGTTCCTTGCGTCTGACTCGTCGTCGTTTGTAACGGGGCAAATCGTGACTGTCGACGGCGGCAAGACAGCCGGCTAAGTACCCATTCCCGTGCGACAAGGAGACAAATCGTGACTCCACTCTCGGGAAAGACCGCGCTCGTCACAAGCGCAGCGCGGGGAATCGGCCGAGCTACGGGTCTTGCGCTCGCCAAAGCGGGGGCGCAAGTCTTAGTTCACCATTTCGGCGATGAACGCGCAGCGCAGGCTACTGTCGCGAATATTCGCGAGCTGGGAGGACGCACGGAAAAGATAGCTGGAGATTTGTGCAACCCGGACGGACCGCACGCTCTCGCGCGGCGTGTCCGCGCTATCGTAGGCGCCCGGTTGGACATTTTGGTGGTAAATACCGCGCCGGTTTCCTTGATAGCGGACGACGACGTGTTTGACACTTTATTCTCTCACTACGTTCGTTCTCCTTATTTTCTTGTTCAGCAATTGATGCCAGTAATGTGCAAGGGTAGCAGCATTGTTCTGGTGTCGCTAATGGAACCAGCATTGACGAATAGTACTGCGCCGGCTTATGCGGCCGCGAGAGGGGCTATCGATGCGATGGTTACACACTTTGCCCTAGCTCTAAGCGAACGTGGGATCCGCATTAATGCAGTAACGCCAGGCACACAGCCGGTTGACGAAATAGCGGAACAAATTCTCTATCTTTCATCCACTTGTGTGTGTCAAGCCACCGGTGAAACAGCCGGTGAGAACATTACTGGCTGATTGACAAGCTTGATCATCGGTTTGCGTCAACGCCGACCGCTTAACTTGGAGAGCCCTTTACCATGATTTCGACGACAGCCACACTTTACGAGTCATCCGGATCGCCCCACTCCCGACGCGTGAGAATTTTCATCGCCGAAAAGGGCCTTACGATTCCAGTGGTTTCCATCGACCTAGGAAAAGGCGAGCAACATTCTGATAAATATCGTGCGATCAACCCGAGGCGTGTCGTACCCACGCTGGTTATCGAAGACGAGGTTGCGATCGGCGAGGTTCCCGCCATTCTTCGGTATCTCGAGGAGGCATACCCGGAGACGCCGTTGCATGGAGCTACACCGAAAGAACGAGCACTTGTGACAATGTGGGAACGCCGTGCTGAACTTGAAGGGTTCATTCCTGCGATCGAATCGGTGCGCAATCGAGTGGTCGGACTTAAAGGTCGCGCGATCGCAGGGCCGCACGATTACGAGCAGATCCCCGAACTCGTCGAACGAAGCGCGCTACGTGTTCGTAACTTTTTCAAGGACCTCGACTCGCGGTTGAGTGAAGTGCCATTTGTGGCCGGCGATCACTTTTCGGTTGCGGATATCACTGCCTTCGTTACGGTTGATTTTGCGAAGGCTGCACTGAATTATGCCGTTCCAACAGAATTAAACTCAATTACGCGCTGGTATTCCGAGGTCGCAAAACGACCGGGCGCGGTGGACTAGATCATAAAGCCAAGTCGCATTTTGGTTCGTCGTAAACACAGCAATTTCGGCGTTTCTTCCGAATTGCGCAAAATTAGCTGACGTCGCATTGGCAAGCGCGAGCCGGCCATTCATCCGAGATAATTCGGAAGTACCGACTAAGAATGCAGCGATTCGGAGAGACCGCCACCTCAAACAGTGAGCGAGGATGCCGTCCAGATCCAATCCCGCGCTCCAGATACGGATTAAATCTGGCCGTACTGCAGTAAGGCCTGTCGGCATATGGAACCATCGTAAGGGAAACAAAATGACTAACGATTTAACTCGTCTTTTCTCAAAGTTTGAGCTGGGTCCCTACCAGCTATCTCATCGGGTGGTGCACGCCCCAATGACCCGGCTCCGTGCAAGTCCAGATGATAGCCCGAGCGATATGATGGTGGAATACTACCGTCAGAGGGCTTCGGCAGGCGGCTTGCTTATCACCGAAAGCGCGCACCCGTCCTTCGACAGTCGTGGTTACATTGGGGCACCTGGCATTTATTCCGATCGCCACGTTGATGCATGGAAGCTCGTTGCAGACGCTGTCCATGCGAAAGGGGCGCGCATTTTCATGCAAATCGCTCACGATGGCCGGCAATCTCACGTTGATTTAAGTGACGGCAAGCTGCCTATTGCTCCGTCCGTTGTGCCCTACGATACGGTGGTCTTTACTCAAGACGGCTGGGTTCCGAATTCTCCGCATCGAGCGCTGGAGGCGGATGAGATTCCTTCTCTAATTGAGTCTTTTCGTCAAGCGTCGGCTCGCGCAAAGGATGCTGGGTTTGACGGCGTAGAGCTTCATAACGCGAATGGTTATCTTGCTGACACGTTCTTGCAGGACGGGACTAACAAACGAACAGATGCGTACGGTGGCACAGTAGAAAAACGCGCACGCTTTTCGTTAGAACTCGTTGAGGCGTTCGCTTCCGTCTGGGGCGCAGACCGTGTCGGCGTACGCGTCTCGCCAAGCGGTCAATGGGGGAGCATCTCTGACAGCGATCCAGAGGCTACCTTTGGTTATTTCGCCAGACAACTTAATGCGTATGGACTTGCCTATTTGCACGTAATCGAACCCCGTGTTATGGGCACAGAGACGCTCGACGATGGGCAAGCTCCGGTTGCATCCGCGTTTTTGCGAACACAGTTTGCGGGGCCGATTATTGCCGCTGGCGGCTTTGATCGAGCCGGCGCTGAAGGGATCCTTAAAAGCGGCGACGCAGACTTGGTGGCGTTTGGCCGCTGGTTCTCGTCGAACCCTGATCTGCCCGAGCGTTTTCGTCGAAATCTTCCGCTAGCGCCTTACCAGCGGGATGCTTTTTGGGGCGGCGACGAGCGCGCGTACACAGACTTTCCAGACTTTGTCGAAGCCTAGCTGAATTGATTCGGCACCACCATAAATTGAGGCCAATATGTCACAGAATATTTCGACCGCACCTCGCTCCATCAAAGCGCCGGGCCCTGACCATCCGATCACCATTGAGCGCAACACCGCTCGAGTGGTCGTCAGCGTCGGTGGCCGCGTCATCGCTGACACGCGAAATGCCTTTACCCTTCGTGAAGCCAGCTACCCGGCAGTCCAATACATTCCAAGGGAAGATGTTGACATGTCCCTTGTAGAAAGGACAAATCACAGTACCTATTGCCCATATAAAGGGGACAGCGCTTACTACTCTATCCCTGCGGGTGGTGAGCGATCGGTCAATGCAATTTGGACGTACGAAGATCCTTTTTCTTTTGTTGGTTCGATCAAGGGGCACTTCGCCTTCTACACGGATCGGGTCGATGCAGTCGAAGAACTGCCGTAACAGTCTTTTGTTCCGCACCGCTCCCATTGACATATGAGGATCTTATGATTACTCGACCGATTGTTCTAATCACTGGCGCATTAACCGGAATCGGTCGTGCAGCCGCAATTGCTTTCGCCAAAGAACGAGCGCGCCTTGTGGTTTCTGGCCGCCGGAAATCACAAGGAGAGGAACTTGCGAACGAGCTTCGTTCGCTTGGAACTGAAGCTGAGTTTGTCCACGCTGACGTTAGGTATGAAGCGGACGTTCAACGGATTGTTGATCTAACGGTCGAGCGGTTCGGGAGAATCGATATCGCCATCAATTCCGCCGGCACCGAGGGTCCTACGGGCCCAATGACCGAGCAGACCATTGAGCAATATTCAGCCGTGTTCGATACGAACGTATTAGGCATCATGCTGAGCCTCAAACACCAGCTTCGTGCTATGTCGCTGCAGAAAAGCGGCAGCATTGTGAATATCTCGTCAACGATGGGATCTCGCGGTGCACCTAACCTTTCGCTTTACGTCGCGAGCAAGCACGCAGTGGAAGGCTTCACAAAGGCAGCAGCCCTCGAAGGCGCCGCGTTTAATGTTCGCGTCAATGCCGTCGCCCCTGGTCCCGTAGACACGGAAATGCTTAACAGGTTGACAGGAAACGAAGATCGCAAGACTACCTTCTTGTCGAGCGTCCCCCTTAAGCGGGCGGGAACCCCGGAAGAAATTGCCGACGCCATCCTGTTCGTTGCGTCGGGGCGGTCTAGCTTTATGACAGGCGAGATTCTCCGCATTAACGGCGGCAAGACGGCGACTTGAAGCGTGCAGCAGGATGCAATATCACCGCGGTCGACGCCGCGCGATAGTTACTGGAGATTTAAATGAGCTCTGTTCCCGTTCTTGACTCGGCATCGCACGATGCGATGAACTACGGTCATGCGGACACCTTGGCAGATAACTTTACCGCGAAACAACTGCTGCTTCGTTTCAATGAAGTTCGGGCTTACACCGACCGACTCGTGGCGCCACTCTCCTCCGAAGATCGCGTGGTCCAATCAATGCCCGATGCAAGCCCGGCGAAGTGGCATCTCGCGCACACGACTTGGTTTTTCGAGACGTTTTTGCTTGCCCGTTATTTACCTGGTTACCAGCTATTTGATCCGTCGTTTGCGTACCTCTTTAACTCATACTATGAGTCTCTTGGTCAAAGGCATCCAAGACCTAATCGCGGTATCGTTACTCGTCCAACCAGCGAAGCCATAGCAATGTATCGACGATACGTCGACATTCACGTGGAGAAACTCCTTCAGGGCTCGCTGACTCCTCAGACCGAAGCGGTTATGGAACTTGGTCTTTCGCACGAGGAGCAACACCAAGAGCTAATGATGATGGATGTCTTACATCTATTTTCGCAATCTCCTTTAAGGCCAGCATACATCTCCTCTTGGAATAGAGCGACATCGGAACGCCTTGGTAAGTTCGAGAAACATGTCGGCGGCCTGATCGAAATCGGCGCAGATGGCCCTGATTTCTTTTTCGACAACGAGACTCCACGCCATAAAGCCTGGCTCGATACGTTTGAAATCAACAACCAACTAGTCACAAATCGTGAGTGGTTGGAATTCATCGATGCCGGCGGATATCAGCAAGCGAGATTGTGGCTTTCCGATGGCTGGGCGCAAGTGCGGACCGAAGGCTGGAACGCACCGCTTTATTGGCTTCGAGACGCAGATGCTGGGGAGTGGAACGAGATGACCTTTGGGGGTGTTCGCCCTCTCATGCCAAACTCTCCGGTTACCCACGTGAGTTACTACGAAGCGAACGCTTTTGCCACTTGGGCTGGCGCTCGACTGCCAACGGAAATGGAGTGGGAAGTCGCGGCAAAAGCAGGACTTCTTGAACAGATCGACACTGTTGCATGGCAATGGACGCAAAGCGCCTACACGGCTTATCCGGGATTTCGTGCGTCGCGCGACGCGGCCGGTGAATATAACGGCAAGTTTATGGTCGGGCAAATGGTATTGAGGGGTGGTTCAAGCGCGACCCCCTTTGGCCACACCCGTGCGACATACAGAAATTTTTATCGCCCCGAGCAACGTTGGATGTTCTCAGGCGTTCGCTTGGCTCGCGATCTTATACCGCAAGTTGCGGGGGGCTCGGAGCGCAAAGCGTTCGCGCAAGACACTATCAGCGGACTTTCGGCGAGCCCCAAGACCTTGTCCCCTAAGTACTTTTATGACGACGAAGGCTCGGCGTTGTTTGAGGCCATCTGCGGCACGCGTGAGTACTACCCTACTAGGACTGAGACCGCTCTTCTAAAGCAAATCGTTCCTGAGATCGCGGCCGCAAATCGCGGACCGATCACGCTTGTGGAGTTCGGTAGTGGAGCGAGTGAAAAAACACAAGTTTTGCTGGACGAGATGCCCCAAATAGTTAGGTACGTCCCGATCGACATCAGTCCTCTTGCAATCCGTCAGGCCAGTGCCCAGCTTAAACGTCGATATCCGGCTCTGGATATCGACCCTGTTGTTGCCGACTTCACAAAAGCAGTCGACATGCCCCTTGCAACGGCAGGCGCCCAATTGATGGGATTCTTCCCAGGCTCGACGATTGGAAATTTCGAGCCGGCGGAGGCGGTAGAAATCTTGCGTTCAATGCGTGGGTGGCTGGGACGTGACGCGCAACTAATAGTGGGCTTCGATATCGCAAAGCAGCCCGCGACAATGATTTCAGCCTATGACGATTCCGACGGTGTAACGGCTAAATTTAACAAAAACCTGCTGACGCGTATCAACCGTGAGTTGGAAGGCGATTTTGATGTCGAAGGGTTCTCGCACCTTGCAATTTGGAACGCCGATAAGCAACGCATTGAGATGCATTTAGTTAGCCAAGTTAACCAAACCGTACATGTCCTTGGGCGGTCGTTTTTCTTCGGCAAGGACGAACCACTACACACGGAAAACTCCCACAAGTTTAGTGTCGATTCATTCGGCGCACTTGCGGAGTCAGCCGGTTGGACGATTGCTCGTGCATGGGTCAGCACGGCACCGGAGTTTGCGGTAGTTTGCATGAAAGCATGCGCCGCGACGAACTCGCGTTGAAGGTACGATTACTTCACGATCCTTTTGGCTAGCGCTACCGGAGGCAATCGGGTTATTGCTAGAGGGCACCTTGGCGTTAGTCTCACTTCATAGCGAGTGCGAAGGATGCTGGTCATTCAGAACGCACCATTGTTAATCGGCCGCCGCTGGTCAACGCGGCAATATGTCACTTTTGGAGGTTGCATGAAAACTTGGCTGATCACCGGTGTCAGCAGCGGCTTCGGCCGCGCGCTCGCTGAGGAATTGCTTTTGCGCGGAGATCGCGTAGCAGGAACGTTACGCAATCCCGACCAAAGCGACAATTTCAGCGCGCTATCGCCCGGGCGCTCCTTTGGGTTTGTGCTTGATGTGACGCATGAAAGCGACGTGCCGCGCGTCGTCGCCGATGTCGAAGAGCAAGTCGGCCCAATCGACGTTCTCGTGAACAACGCGGGATACGGCTACGAAGGTCCGATCGAGGAAGCGGCCATGGCAGATATCCGCCGCCAGTTCGAGGTCAATGTTTTCGGCGCCATAAGCGTGCTGCAAGCAGTGCTTCCGTTCATGCGCAGAAGGCGAAGCGGTCACATCATCAACATTACCTCGATGGGCGGCCTGACGACGTTTCCTGGCGTCGGAATCTACAATGCCAGCAAGTTCGCGCTCGAGGGAATTAACGAGGCGCTCGCCTCCGAGGTGAAGCAGTTTGGCATCAAGGCAACGGCCGTCGAGCCTGGAGGGTTTCGCACGGAATGGGCTGGTCATTCGATGCAACGCGGCGCTCGTAGCATTGCAGATTACGACGCGCTGTTCGAGCCGCAACGCGCCACTCGCGCCGAACGATCCGGCAAGCAGATCGGCGACCCGAAGAAAGCAGCGCGCGCCATTGCGGATCTCGCCGATGCACCGCAGCCGCCGGTTCATTTACTGCTCGGATCGGACGCATTGAGGTTCGTACGCGCGGCGCTCGACGATATGGATCGGGAAATCAACGAGTGGGAAAACGTGACACGCAGTACGGACGTCGATTAAATGCCCATTTTCAAGGACGAGAAACTCATGATTTACGAAATTCGAACCTACACCTTTAAGCCGCTGCGAGGCGGCGACTGGCTGGCGTTATACAAAAATGAAGGCCTCCCGCTTCAACAGGAATTTCTTGGCAAACTGATTGGTTTCTTTACGACAGAGATCGGCGACATCAGTCAAATAGTGCATATCTGGGCTTACGAGAGCCTCGACGATCGTCTTGCCCGACGCGACCGCATGGCAGCGGACAGCCGTTGGCAAGAATTCGGCCGCCAAGTTAAAGCGTTGGATATCTTAGTAAGCATGGAATCGCGTGTCATGCGCCCCACTGAATTTTCTCCACTGCAATAACGCGAGAAAGTTTTCCAATCTGCTGCACCCGACCACCAAGGTAACAACCATGTCCACCCCTATTTTCAATGAGTTGCCCGCGCCACTCAAGACGGTGCAAACGTCCCCTCTCTTCGTCGTGCGTCTTGACGTCAAGCCGATAGTAATCGTTGGGGATACGCCAGGTCCATTCCGACGGGTGGGCATTGTCCCCTCCGGTACATTCGTGGGCGAGCGGCTATCCGGGACAGTCCTGGATGGTGGCAGTGACTGGCAGACCGTGCGTCGTGACGGCAGCACGACGTTAGACGTACGCCTGATCCTTCGAACCGATGATGGCGTCAACATCATGATGTCCTATCGCGGCGTGCGTCACGGGCCGGCGGACGTTATAAATCGGCTGGAGAAAGGGGAAGAAGTCGATCCAGCGAGTTATTACTTTCGCATCAATCCGATTTTTGAAGCGCCGGCCGGCAAATACGATTGGCTGAACCGGGTCATCTCGGTGGGATCGGGACATCGGTTCGCGTATGGACCGGTCTACAGCGTGTTTGAAGTCCTGTAAGCGGCGGGTTGAGTATGGTTACCGCAACTTGAAATCCAGGAGTTAGTCATGCAAGCCCCTGTCGCGAACGACAAAGTTCGATCGCTAACACTGATTCAATTAACGCTGGCCATCGCCTGCGGAGCGATCATTGCAAACGTGTATTACGCGCAACCACTCGTCGGTTTGATTAGCGCCTCGTTGAAGCTGCCAAACACCAGTACCGGCCTGCTCGTCACTCTGCCGCTAGCCGGCTACGGCATTGGCCTGCTGACAATCGTGCCATTGGGCGATATCTTTGAAAACCGGCGGCTCGCGCTAACGTTGATCGGGGCGGAAATGCTGCTTACGCTGACGTTGAGCGTTACATCGTGGGCACCCGCCTATCTGCTCGTCGCTTTCCTAATGGGGCTCGTGGCGTCAACAGTGCAACTCCTTGTTCCATATATTACGTATCTTGTCCCGGAAGAAGCCCGTGGCCGCGCAGTGGGTAAAGTGGTCAGCGGGGTAATGCTTGGCATCATGCTGGCCCGCCCGGTGTCGAGCCTGATTGCGGAGGCCTGGTCTTGGCGCGAGGTTTTCCGGGGGGGCGCCGTGCTGATGGCTGCCGCTATCATTGCTCTACGTCTTGTACTCCCTGCGCGCAGACCAGTACATCCGCCCACTTACCAGAAGCTGTTGTGTTCGCTTGGACAGTTATTTTTGGGCACCGAAGTGTTGCGTCGACGAGGCATCTATCAGGGAGCTTTGTTTGGCGCATTCAGCGTGTTCTGGACGGCTGTTCCACTCTGGTTAAGTGGTCCAAAATTTGGGCTGACCCAGCACGGCATTGCTTGGGTCGCACTGGCGGGGGTTGCTGGAGCAATCGCTCCTCCGTTCGCAGGTCGCATTGCCGATAGAGGACTGACGCAGCCCGGAACTGTGGCCGCGATGTTGCTTGCCTCGGGGTCGTTCATTTTCTCCGATTTAGCGAGCGGGCATTCGACTTTATCGCTCGTGCTCGTAGTGACCACCGCGATCGTGCTTGACTTTGCAGTATCCGCAAATCTAGTACTTAGCCAGCGCGTCATCTATTCGCTGGGCGCTGAGCAGCGCAGTCGCCTCAACGGTCTTTTCATGGCGACCTTCTTTGCGGGCGGAGCCATTGGCTCGGCAGCGAGTGGCTTCGCATTCGCCCGCTTCGGATGGGACGGCGTATCGGTACTCGGGATGGCGCTGCCCCTTGCTGCGCTTGCTTATTTTGCCACTGAGCGTCGCGATTCCGCATCGGACTACAAGGGAACTAGTATTCTCTGAGCCATGGAGAATCCGCCGCTAGTCGGTAAGCTGCCCATATTCAAAGATAAGACACGCGCCATCCGTTCTAACCAGCGTACTAGCTACTGATCGCACCCGCTTGATTCGGACGAAGCGGCTGTTGTTGTTGTCCGTTAATCTTGCTAGCGGCGTCCACAGAAGCGCTAATGGTGGAAGCCGTTAAAAA
Organism: Caballeronia sp. M23-90; assembly: GCF_053574605.1. Classification (NCBI taxonomy): domain Bacteria; kingdom Pseudomonadati; phylum Pseudomonadota; class Betaproteobacteria; order Burkholderiales; family Burkholderiaceae; genus Caballeronia; species Caballeronia sp. M23-90. The sequence continues at coordinate 11,592 of NZ_JBSIPA010000047.1, forward strand.
CCCTGGGATGTTCTCTGCCAGGGCCACGTAACGCGTCGCTGTCCAATCCACGGAAACTGTCGCCGTGCGAGTTCGTGGAATTCTTGGTTCAACAGCGCGACGCGCAGCTGTACGACACTGTGTGCTCCCACGCGACTCCAGCGCATATGCTGGCTCTTGCACATTCGACAGCCAACTATTCGGTTGATCGATGACTCGACGAAGCCGGTAGAGATTCGCCATCCTACACGTTGCCACGTGCGATAGTCGATCAGCGACTCAAGGTTGCTCTTGAGATACGTGACCACATTGGAGAGGCTGTAACTTGCTTTCTTGATCTGGCTGCTCGCTGCCGGATCTCGCTTCTCACGCAGGTCAAGCAAGTGAGCGAACTTAGCTGCGAACTGCTGCCAAGCCACTGAGTCTCCGGTCCAGACGTAATGGCGGAAGCGCACGAACAGATCCCATAGTTCGAACGCTGATCCACTGTCCGTGAGTCGCCCATATGCCAGAGGCGCGATAGCTTGATCGACGCGTCGCAACATCCGCCCGATATGCGCCCAGTCGAGAATCCATTCACTATCGTAGGGAAGGTCGCGCGCGACGCCGACCAAGTCCCGCGCGCCGTCGGTCAGGACGACGACTTCACTAGGGTCCCCGTATCCGCTGACCTCCAGGAATCGTGTCATTTCTTGATTCAGCCGCTTGGTGCGCGGCATGGCGGAAGCCCACACTCGCGGTTGCTCACCAACTTGGCCTACAGCAGCAACGACGACTGCGATCGACGATGGCTGATTTCCGGCTTCTGCGCGATTGTACTTGCCCGAACCCTTGTAGTTGCAACGTGCGCGACGGACATAACCGACGTCAATGCCGAGTTCCGCATTCGGCTTCGTCTCCTCGCACCACTTGCGCACAGGCCGTGCGTGCTGAATCGATTTGCCGACGGTCACAGTGTGATTGCGGATGGTTACATGACTGTCGCGGCCCTAGCTGGGTAGCTGAAAGTCCATGAGGCGCCTGGCTTGCCGATAGGGCATCGTGGCGCCAAGCTCTGCGTGCAGCCATCTCAGTTCACCGGTGCTTGCCTCCGTCAGGTAGTTCTTGAGCGGAGAAACATATCTCGGGCCGTCAGCGCCACAATTGCAGGCCTTCCATCTTTCGCGGCAATAGAAAACCTTTCCCAGTGTGGTCTTCAGCTCCGAGCAATGACTATCGTGCAGGCGCCGTTGTACGCCACAATCCACACAGGATCTACGCGACGTGCAAAAACGTTCGATCTGTTCGACAACGAACTCCAGCTGCACACAATTGAGCAATGACTTGCCTTCGGCGAGTGACAGTCCGACGTCTCCGGGCGTCTGGTCTTCGACGGGCCTGTGAAACCCCATGACCTCAACCCGCTTCACCACACTCCCATCGCCGTTGTCGAACTCAAGAACGATCGTGCATCGCATGGCGGCTCCTCGTCGAGTTGCTAGGGAAACGATACCCTTCCATGCGCCCAACTCCCAGCCTTTTTAACGGCTTCCAACAACACGGGTCAACGGCCCCTGGCCAAGTGGTCGTAGCACCGCCGCTACCTGCGCCGCTCGCTTGCCCTCCCCCTCGACCGCCGTCATTTGCATATCTCCCTTTGAGGATTGCGAAACGCAGAAACGCATTAGCGCAATTAAAGAGCAAACCCAACGCTAGCAAAATTAAGGGACAAGGCGCGAGTTTCTCCGTTGCGTGAGTTAACCCGGACGCACCGTCTTACGCGGTGTGGATTTCAGCGTTCAGCCCGGCGAACCGGTCTCCATCCTCGGGCCCAGCGGCTCGGGCAAGTCCACGTTGCTGCGCATTCTTGCCGGATTGCTCAAGCCGACTTCGGGGCACATTTTTGTAGATGGCGCACCGCTCGAAGGACCGCGCTCGGATGTCGCTCTTGCGTTTCAGGCAGAAACTCAAGGCGGTCGAATTGTTCCGGATCGATGTGACGCAAAGCGCGCACGAATCGTTTGACGCTCTCGTAGCTCGCGGCAAACGAGAATTGATCGACGAGATCCTGATAGATCGCTTGGGCGTTTGGCTGCAGGCGAACCTGCTCTTCGATCCATTGCCGATGAGGCTCGCACAATGAACGCACGAAATCGAAGTTGCGCTCCTTGACGGCGGCGGCCTGAAAAGACGGTGGTCGCGGCGGTGGAGGAATTTGGCCCGCGTCCTCCGAGCCGATGGTCGCGGGGGTGAGGGAATTTGCGGGCGTAAACGCGCGCGCCGCAAAGAGCGCCATGTAGCGGCGAATCGTCTTGCGGTGAATTCCGGTGATCCGGTGAATCTCACGCTGGCTCTTCCCGAGCTCCAGAAGCGTGAACACAGTACTTTGCTGATGCTGCTTCAAGACGTTCAACTCCCACCTCCAAGGCCGGCCAGGGAGGGGGAAATGACGTCCTGCTACACGGCGCGACCGGCGGCAACAAATTGCCTAGCTCGAGCCCAAGGGTGGAAGACTCCGAAGTGACCAACCCCGGAATGATTTGAACGGCCCCCACCTATCGGCGAGGACATGCAGACAGAGATGCATCCGCACAGATCGACCACATCAGGCCCAAACTGGAAGATCATGAAGGTCCTCAAAGCCAACCGGAGAGTTCAAAATGAGCCATACGATAGTCGGGGTTGATGTTGCTAAGATCGAGACGTGCTTGACGTCGGCAGGTAATTTCAGCGTTGCTTCCGCGACCGTGGCGGTCACGTCTTCAGGCCAATCTTGAAGATTAGCTGTCGGCAAACCGATTCCAGCGTCCGCGATAGCGCGTTCGACGTCATCGACGCTGAAAAGCTCACGCGTATAGGGCACCAGACAGTCAAGCGCCGCTTGCCAGCGTCCACGCGATTCGGGAGTGCAGTCGGCGAACAAATCAGCCAGCCGATCGCGTGATTCAGGTGATAACGCGTTTCCTTGTCGACTTCGAGGCGATCGCGGCGGGATGCTAGTCGGCGGACATGCCGACGATTTCCGGATGCGGATGCTGCAGAATCTGCCGCAATATTACTTCGAGTCCCGCAACGGAGGCGGAACGAGCAAGCGGTCTGACGAAAGTCGGGCATATTCTGCGCTTTCCGAAAAGGGAATTGACGTCCATGTCGTGTCTGCACGCAGTTCTTCCACGGAGCGCCATGATATGGCGACGGCTGTGTGATTTCGATGCCGCCGCGATGGATAGATAAAGCCATCAGGCCGGAAAGGCGCCTCTACCAGCAAGATAGCTTGGTTAATCAGATAGCCAAACCACTGGCACCACTCGTAGTCCGGACTTGATAATTGATCGTATATTCCTAATCTGCTGCAAATTGAACCGGTTAAATTCCATAAGCGGAGCCGCCTCGGAAAAGACAGTTGGGCTATGACACCCTGTCGGAGTGCAAATTCATCGAAGAAGAATGTGCCGGGGCGCGTTACATCATTCTTGCAAAATTGCGCCTCCCAAACTGCCGTCTCCGCAAGTTCAGCTACGTATAGCCAAGAAAACGGTATGGGGCCATCCGTCGCAATTAGTTCGGGAGGCGGACCAAAGCGATAGGCACGTCTAACCTGCTGCGGCAGGATGGCTCCGGGTATGTAGGCCGCTCGAGCCATCCGAATTCTTGGGCCGCTGTCAATTTGACTACCGGCCAAGGCGGCCAGCAACAATTCTATAGGAGGAAAAGAACCTCGGAGGTGAGCCGGAATCTTAAGCAACTGGTTGTTGTGTGTCATCGAATAGCCACTCAATCAGCCATGCCCTCTCTTAGTGTGCCAGCCAAGTTTAGAACCCGACGTTGACGGTCCGTTGCTGGCAGTTGCATGAGACGCAACTGACTCGCATGTACTCCCGCGCGGGTCTCAAATGGAATTCCCGCAAGGAGTTCGGCCGGAGCCAACTCGTTTAACTCGTCCCGCTCCGCCACCAGAAAAGCATGGATCTCAGTTCGTATCGACCCTCGGAGAGCAGCAAGTATCGGCGGAAGCAAGTCGGGCACGGGCTCAACAAACTGCCATGCTGGAAACTCGCGACCGTTGGTCTGCCCTGGCGGTACAACGCAGTAAAACTTGTTTGCGTCAACGTACCGATAGAGGCTTGCGAGCGACATGCTTACCTTGCGCTGCTCAATTACTTCGGAGGGTTTCAGATTGACCGCAGGTAACAACGAACTGGTCGCTGCTGACAATACCGCATCGAACGAAAGCATCGAGGACAGTCGCCGCTCAAGAACATCGCGGACTAAAGCATGGATTGCTCGAGTTGCAAGTTCCGGTGCCTCGCCGCGCAACGTCCCTTCGATGTCTGTGGCAAATAATTCAGCAACATCGCGGGCTGCCTGTTCGAGACTGAGAGATAGTCCTCCAGACAGCACTGCCCGGATTTCTAACTTCCCCGCATCGTTTAATTCCTTTGTCACCTGTGCCATTGACTGCTCCTTATACTTGATACGGGGGTGCACCGAGAGGTGTCATCCTATTTGCGAGCGCCGCCGCGCTGCCCGTCTCCGTAAAGAGTCGACCGATATTCCGAATGAGGGAGAGGCGTGCGTCTGCGAGTCGTTTAGAGACTTCGCGGTGGCTCTGCTCGATCTCCGCGAAAATTTCGGCTGCGTATTCGAGCGCAATCGCTAGGCTCTTGCCGATAACCAAATCTGCGGCCATGTACTCCGCTGTGGGCTCGCATAGTGAGCCCACAGCGCGACCAATCTCCGTCGAAAGACGAGATTTCTCCGGTACTACGCTGAAGACTAAGCCCGCGCGAATAATCGACAGGAGGAACGATGACTTCCCTGAATGGTTATTGTCAAATATGACGCCCCTCGTTTCAAAAACAATGGACGGGGCAGCATAAGATCCTCGACCCCCCGATCGGCGCCCGGAGCCTATGGGGAAGAGTCCTCCTACCTCACAAGGTCTGGGTTCGGAAAACCAACTTTGTGCATCTAGCGTCGAAATCATGATTGGCCGCTTCCCATGAAGATTTAGTTGTAGCTTATATCATTTCTCATTTTTCGCAAGTTTCTCATTTTTCTATACGCTGCGGGTGCCGCGTTGCCGCTGCGCTCTGTCGGGCTGGTCGGTTTAAATATTGCGCGTCGCGGCGCTGATCTTGGGCTGGAGCGACCAATTCTCGATTCAAACCATCGCGTCAGCTAATTGGCTAGGATTGGAAATGCATACATGGATGCGAGCATCAAGGTTATTGGGCCAGCGATAGGAATCGCTTATCTATTCGACCCGAGCATGTTGTTAGATTGTTAGTTGCAAGATGCTCTTAAACCTGACCGGTCACTAGGCGACCGTCCGCTGGCTTATATCGCAGGTGTTCCACGGAGAGAGTTTACTTGAAGTTAACCAGCTACGCAGTTATTCTCCCGGTTATAGGCTTTTTTCTTCTAAACCGGGATAGTTCCCGCTGACCGCGACAAGGAACAGCATTGTGAGCGTTGCAGACCTTTCTACCACAAGAATCCCTGATGTTGAGGAATCTGTATCGATCGATGATTTAGTCGATCTTTCGAATCAGGCAGCCGATGTGCTGGACCAGATTCGGGATGCAATGCTTGAACCATACCCTCGCAAGAAAGCACCCTCCTTCACCAGTGCAACGCTTGCGATGCTCTGCGGAATCGATAAGCCTAGAGTGAAGTACCTAAGCAGTAAAGGAGATTTGCCTGTAGGTACGTCGACAGGATCAGGCCGGGCAAAGGTATTTACACTCGAAGAAGCTATCACCTGGATCAAGGCGACTTCCAAGCGCCCTCCCCGTCCTGTTGGCGCCCGTGCACGTGTTTTTGCCATCGCAAATTTCAAAGGCGGCGTAACAAAGACTACGACAGCCGTATCTGCGGCGCAGGGACTAACCCTCTTGGGCAGGAAAGTACTGATCGTTGATTGTGATCCTCAGGGTTCGACAACGCAACTGTGCGGTTACGCGCCGGAAACTGAAATCTCGGATGACACCACACTATTGCCGCTCTTTTATGGGGACGAGCCTGATGTGCGCTACGCGATACGCCCTACCTACTGGCATAACCTTGACCTGATCCCCGCGCGCATTGCCTTGTCTGACGTGGAATTCGAAGTGCCTGCTAAGTTGCTATCTGACCGCAAATTCGAATTTTGGAACATTTTGAATAAGGGTCTACGACCGGCGCTTGCTGAATATGACGTTGTAATCATCGACACTCCACCGGCTCTGAGTCAATTGACAACGAATGCGCTTGTTAGCGCGGACGCGATAATCCTCCCTTGCCCACCCGAAGGCATGGATTTCGCAAGCTCCACTCAATTTTGGCGCCTCTTTTCGGAGGTCGCTAGGCGCCTCCCAAATGTGCGCACGGACAAACGCTATGACTTCGTCAAAGTAGTCATGACTAAGGTCAAGAACACTGAGCTTTCACGCGTCGTCCAAGGCTGGCTCCACAAAGCCTATGGCGCGCGCGTTCTGCCAATTTTACTTCCAGAATCAAGTGTTCAGGTGAGTGCTGCAGCGATGTTATCGACCATTTACGACGTGAATAAGGCCGACGTTAACAGCACGTCGTACGCGCGCATTCGTGAACCTTTTGACCGTTTCACCGAATATCTCGATAGCCAATTAGTTCGTGCTTGGACAAAGGAGATGTCTCAATGAGCATGGCAAAAAAAATGGCAGAACGCACAAGCGCTATTGACGCGGATCGGTCGAAGCGACTTGGCACATCAAGTGATGTTGCTCCGGCAACTTCTACTGGTCGCCTGCTGGACGTCCAACTCCGCGTTAATGATGCGATCGATCGTGCAGACGCTGCAGAGGAACGCGCAACTACGGCTGAGGCTGCCCGGATCGCCCTAGAAGAGTCACTCAATGATGCGAAGCAGCAACTTTTGACTTTGGAAGCCTCGTCATCGACAGCCGGTGAGGACGTATTAGTTAGCTCGCTGATCGAGGTTCCAGGGCGTCGTCGGATTCTTTCGGACGAAGAATATGAAGAACTTAGATCGAACCTAACCGCAAGCCCACTAATACATCCGATTGTCTACCTGGACGCAGGTGCCGGCAAAAACGAGATCATTTCTGGCCACAATCGTGTTCGTATATACCGTGAGTTGGGACGCGAAAGGATCAAGGGCGTTCGCTTCGTCGGAACCCAGGAAGAAGCCGAGATGGGCGCTGCGTTCTCGAATCTTTTAGCGCCCTCCCTTCCTGATTTCGAGAAATACCGACAGTTTGAGCGGATGAGGGAGCTTTCAGGGTTTTCGCAAACCGACATTATCCGATTGTCAGGGTTGGCTCAGGGGCACGTTGCGCGAATATTCTCATTCGCGAATCTTCCTCAAGAGGCAAAAGATTTGATTGCAAAAAACCCTCACAGATTGGGTGGGCATGCCGCCCAGAAACTGGCAATGCTTTCGGAACAGGGGCGTGGAGAACAAGTGATTGAAGCAATAACAAAGTTAGTCACGGACTCAACGATAACTCAGGAAAAAGCTATCACTCTTGCCTCACCCAGACCCAAAGTCACTTCGCAACCGCCCGTTCAAAGCTTCAATCGCGGGAAACGAAAAATCTGCGAGATGTCCGTGCGAAACGGCGTGATTGGGCTGCGATTCAACGGAAAAGATGGTGACGCGATCGCCGCCGATTGGAGCGAACGAATTGCGAAATTCATCAAATCTGAACTGCTTGGCGAAAGTTGAATTCCATTGGAATATTCAATAAATTCAAGGCCCTAGCAGACTCACGATCACTGAAGATTCATTCATTCCAATGGAATGATGTTAGAAATCAACAACTTACAAAACTAAGGTTTTTGATATATGGCATAGGTCACGAAAAAACAAAAGCCTTCGGTTGGCGCCGAAGGCTTTTGAATACAAGGGCTTGATGGTCCCCTGCGAAACACTCTCCGATCACATTCGGAAAGGGCTCTGACAGTTCGGAGTGTAGCGCATCGATCGGGACAGTCAAGTGTGAATCAACCATTTTTATGGTCGAACGACATGTCTATCGCGCAACGCTCTGTTGCTGGCGAGGGCGAATTGCATCTTGACGATCGCGATGCCCTTTTTGCCTATAACGCGGAATCCGTGAATCTTCCATGGGTTATTTTTCGCGCTGCCTTTCGAGCAAATCGAACCGAACGGCTTTCTTCGCGTGCACGTGCAACTCTCGCTGCGTTGGCGCGAACCGTCGATGCGTCCAGACCATTCGCTGCCATCTACGCGAGGCGCGAGTTGCTCACGGGTCGCGCGATGCTCTCGATGCGTACTTTTTATCGAAGCCTCGATGATTTGGAAAACGCAGGCTTGATAGAGCGCCGCCCGCAGTCCCGTTATGTTGAAGCCGGCTTGTTTGGCCGTTCTTATTTACATCTCACCGAACGCGCAGCAGTCCTCCTTGGTCTCGTTGATCCGCCTCTAACAGAAATCGCATCAACCGCCGCGGCCTCTTCAACGTCATCAAAAGATAGCTCGAATGCACTGTTCATCGAACCGTCTGCCACTGTGGCAGACGGTGTTATATATAAGAATCTTTACCCTACAGCTTCTCAAAAGAGACAACCGGGGCAAGTGCCAGCGGACCTCCAGCGCCTGCGGGCCCTGGGATTTTTTGATTTCTTGATTTTTAAGCTCATGCGCGAAGCTCGGGAGCAGGGCAAGCGCCTCTCCGATGTCGTTGAGGCGACCTGGGATCACCTGAAGCTTGCCGCTGCGCCAATTAACTACCTGCGCGCCCTGCTGCGCAACCCGGTCGATTTCTCACACTTAGTCCGCCGACGGATCGAAACCAAGACCGCTCAATCCAGGGAGGACGATCTCCAAGCACATGCTGTCCAGACAGCTCGAGAACATGCTGGCAAATCGTTCGTCGATGTGGATGCACAACGCCATTACCTTATCGAGCCAGACGGCCAATCGATGACGATTACCAAGGCAGGGGAGGGCGTTGCCCGTCAAGCTGTCAATTGGATGCAGCCGTTCGCTGTCGCCTTGCGAAGCGCCAAAATCCGCCTTGCAACGACCGCCGATCTCGAGGCATTTGCCGCGACCTGTCGCAAGGGATTCACCCCTGATGGGCCCGCCATGGCAAACAACCGGCAGCCGATTATTGCCTCAGCGTCGGACCAACAGCGCCCGCCGGTCACACAAGAGGTCAGGGCACACATCGCGTCGCTGCGCCGATTGCTGCAGCCTCGGGCCCCTGCCACGTGACTGCCGTCACAATGCGCGCTATGGGCGCCTCGGCGGCGTCTCATGGTACAGCTTAATGTTTGATATTCGATTCCAAGACCTAGGCACCGTTATGTTTGTCACTCGAGAAACATAACACGGCAGCGACCAGCTTCATTCGGAGATGCGGAACAGCGACGCGACCAACCAATATCGGAATCAAGTCGGCGCCACCAAAATGCAACTACCGATCTGCGGTGCAAGCCTCCTAGAACAGCTGGCCGAGTTTATGAAGGATTGCGACAATACCGGGTGGCCAAGAGGGCGGGGCAGGGCGGATAGCAGACTCACGAAGCGATTATCATCGATCACCGGTTAAGCCTGATAACTCGTATTTGCCTTGGCCGGCTCCGCCCGTTGCCGTGCAATCAGATCGGCCGATGCCGTCGTTATCTACCGCTTGCAGTAGGAACGGACCTCGTACGAGTTTGGATATACCAAAGATTGGTATATAATTCGGATGCTAACGGGAGGTTCGATATGGCACGCAATACATCTGTTCTGCTCGGCGATCATTTCGCCGAGTTCGTTGACGCGCAGGTAGGCTCGGGCCGTTACGGTTCGGCTAGTGACGTCGTACGTGCTGGTCTGCGGCTTCTGGAGTCGCACGACCTGCAGATGCGCGCCCTCCAAGAGGCGCTCAAGGCCGGCGAGGTGTCGGGAGAACCCAAGCCGTTTAACAACGAGGCTTTCCTCGCGCGGGTGCAGTCAACGCATGCCCGCAAATAATCGGGTGCTTCGGCTTACGCCGCTAGCGGAGGCAGATCTCGAGAATATCTGGCGCTATACGTTTGACCAGTGGTCGCTCGAGCAGGCCAACCGATATCACAACGATCTGGTCGCAACGATGCAGGCCTTGGCCCGCGGCGACAAATCCGGTCGCGTCTGTCCCGTGCGCGATGGTTATCAGCAGTACGCCGCGGGCTCGCACATCTTGTTTTACCGAGAAACAGCACGTACGCTCGATGTCATTCGAGTGCTGCACCAGCGAATGGATATCGACCGCCATCTTTAAACGTATTCGATGCAAGCGCCTCGCCCTGGACATGGCGTGCCGGGATACGCATTGCGGGAAGAAGAGTACGAAGCGTGGGCAAGACAGCCTAGCTTGGCTTTTCGCCCTTGTACATTGGCTTGAACGGTGGCCAGCGCACATAGCTAGTCACCTCGTATCTTGCCCTTGTCATATAGGCGCACTATCTTAGATACTGTATAAACGTACAGCTATCGGAGGGTGCCATGGAGGAGTGGGTCCGAGTCCAGAATGAGCGCGATCGCAAAGTGCTGGTTTGGCTGCGTGGACAGGTGAGCGATGACGCGATCGCCACGGCCGCACGCGCATGTACCCGGGGCGATTCGAAACCGTACCTATCTGCTGTCTGTCAACATCTCGGTCTCAAGGCGCCCATCTTGCCGTCTAAGAGCCCAACCAGCGAAGCGGTAGGGGAGAAGCACTTGGCGGCAATGTACGAGATCCTACGTGTGCGTCCGAACGGTGTACGTCCTGGCCGCTGATTTGACCGAGGAGCACTGTTTTCAAGCAAAAATACGCGTTTTCCAGCTATCATCCTTGTCTGATAATTGTTATTAGCAGACAAGCGTTTAATGGGTAAAATTGAGGTATTTCCACTTCGCGCCTCTCCTAGAGCTAATGATCTGCTTTAATTTGCGGGTTTTCCCGGAAACGTCGACATATGAGCAGACGGGGAGGGCGCGTGGCTAATCAGGCGCAACAGCTCACGCTGCCGACACCCCGCACCTACACGCGCACCGATTTCGCGGCGCTGCGCGCGTTCGTGCAGCACATCGCGCCCTCGGTTATTGCGCACCGGTACTACGATCCGGACGATCGTAAGGTTTCGCCACAAGCGGTCAGCACCGATGCAATGGAGCGGTTTCTGCGCAACATGCTCGAGGATCTCGTGCAGCTTGCGCTTCGCAACGGCTCAGCCGCGCTCGCGGCCCACCTGAAAGCGTCGATCAAGCAGCACGGCAGCGCGAAGCTCACCGCAGTCACCTTGCGTATGGTCGAGCAGGCTTCGACCCTTGCTGCAGCCTCTCCGTCGGCTGATCACCACGTCGGGCTCTGGTTGCGCCCGCTGGTAACCAAACGACTGACGGCCGAGCAGATCACGACACTTGGCGAACTCGTCGCGTATTGCAATTCGCACGGCGGCAGTTGGTGGCGCTCGGTACCCCGCATCGGCGCACACCGAGCGAGCGTCCTGGTTGCCTGGCTGCGTCGTCACGAGCAGGCGATTGGGATGCGAGTTGATGACGATGTCGATGCGGGTCCGCTCGTGCCGGCGGTGGGTCTCGGCAACGTCGTCGTGGTCGGCGGCACAATCGACGCGCCACTTATGGCACCGTTCGAACGCCTTGCTATTCCGACCGCCTTGTCGGGTGAACATGGCACCAACCGCGCGCGCGAGTTCGCGTTCATTCGCGCGGACCACGACTTGGCTGCAGTGCACGCCTATTTGAATCGCTACCGCGATCGGCCGCCGACGTTGCGGGCATACACGCGCGAACTCGAGCGTCTGGTCCTGTGGCTCGTGATCGTGCGCGGCGTCGCGCTCTCGTCGATGACGGTGGAAGACTGTGAGGCGTACAAGGATTTCCTGAAGACGCCGAGCGCGAGTTTTGTAGGTCCGAAACGCTCGCGCGCCAGCGGCCGGTGGCGGCCTTCTCATCGCCCGTGCGGTAGAAGAGAACCACGTCCCCAGCGCTGATTGCGTTCGTCTGTGCATGGCAAAGATAGGCAAGCTTGATCGCATTGCCCACGCTGCTGGGTGGCGCAAACGGACGTTGCTGATGCGGATGGTAATCCGGGAACAACGTATCGTGGAATGGTGGCTGGATCGGGATGATAAATTTTCGGACAGATCGGTCCCGCCGGAAGTGAGGAAAGAAACGGCGGTTGTATTCGGG
>NZ_JBSIPA010000480.1:0-4901 GCF_053574605.1 Caballeronia sp. M23-90
GCCGTAAGAGCGCGATTGTCACCACTTCAGGCTCGCCCCTTTTTGCTTATCGCAAGCGCAAACGTCTTGAACAACTCGAGTTGTGTAGGCGCATAAACCTGGGCGCGCTCCCGCTTACCACGCGATGCCATCGAATCAGCGAAGCTGATCGATGCAGTCTCCCTGTTCTTCGCTTTCTCCTGCATTTCCTTTCTGCACATCGTGGTCGGCGAACTTGCGCCGAAATCTTGGGCGATCCGACGTGCCGAACAGGTCGGTTTGTGGGTGGCCATGCCGCTCTACGGTTTCTACTGGGCAATGTACCCGTTCATCTGGGTGCTCAATTCGAGCGCGAATTTCGTGCTGCGCCTGTTTGGGCTGAGCGGCGAACATGGGGGCGACGCCCACTATTCCACTGACGAACTCAAGCTGATCCTGCGCGGCCGGCGGTTGACCGGGGCGTCGACCACGCCGGACACGCTGGGGATTTCGAGTTCGCATGCAGATTCCAGCTACAACGCCGACGAATGGAACACCATCGCGCATTCGCTGGATTTCAGCCGCATGACGGTGTCCGACCTGATGCGTCCAAGCCACGAGATGGTCGGCCTGCGCAACGACCTGCCGATGCGCGACAACATGCAGGTGATCGCGCGCCACCGTTTCAGCCGCTATCCGCTTTTTGCCGATGCGACCAGCGAACGTGTGCTCGGCATGATCCACTTGAAAGACCTGCTGCTCGCACGCGATGGCGCCGGGCGCGGCCTTCTCCACGGCCTGACGCGACAGGACACGAAGCAGGATTCCCTCGAGCGGCACGTGCGCCCGGTTCAGTATGTGGCCGGTAATCTTTCAGCGCTCGAATTGTTCAGGCGTTTTCGCAAGGGCGCGCCGCACTTTGCGCTCGTCGGCCGCAAGGGCGAGAAGCCGATAGGTTTCCTCACGCTCGACAACCTGCTGGGCGCGCTCGTTGGCCAGATTCACGACGAGTTTCGTCAAGGCGATGCCGACTGGTCACGCATGGACGATGGCACGCTGATGGGCAAGGGCAGCTTGCCGGTGGTATCGCTGGAACGGGCGTTGGGGATCGATATCGACGAAGGTCAGTCGGAGTCTGTTGGCGGGCTCGTGATCAATGCGCTGGGCGATCTGCCTAGCGAAGGCCAGCGCGTGGGTTTCGATCGTTTTGATATCGTAGTGAAGAAGATGAACGGACCGCGCATCGTGCTCGTTCGCGTCTATCCGCATGAAGAGGTTGCGGAAGAAGCGGATTGATTCTTCCGTTTCCTCCGCGTTGATTCATTAGACCCGCGGCACACCTTCTTCCATCAACAATGCAACCGGCATTGAAGCCAGCGCATCGCGCATGAACAGGCGCTGACCATCGGACTTGGGCGCGTTCGGGCTCAGCCAGTCGAACAACGCCCGCGAAGCCAGCGCTTCCGGCAACACGACCGCCGTGTCGCCCCAATGGGCGGCATCGACCAGGGGCAGCGCGGTATCGTTTTCAGCGAGCAATGCGTCGGCCAAGCGCGTCGCAATCACGATCACGTACGCGCTTCCCGCATGCCGCGCATACGCGATCACGCTATCCGCATGCGCACCTTCCACTTTCAGCGGTATGTACGAACCCTGCTCGAAAAGCGCTGGTGAATGCGCCCGCAAGGCAAGCGCGCGACGCACGATACCAAGCTTCACGCGGCCATCCTCCCAGTTCTGCAACTGTTCCGATGGCGCACCCTGCGCCTCGCCTTCAGCAAGCCACGAGCGCCGCTGCTCGAAGTCCACGGGACGGCGATTGTCGGGATCGACGAGACTGAAATCCCATAGTTCGGTGCCCTGATAAAGATCCGGCACGCCCGGCGATGTCAGCCGCAACAAGGTCTGCTGGAAACTGTTGATGGCGCCGGTTTTCGCAATCCGCGCGACGAACGCCGGCAATTCGCCGAGGAAGCCATCGCGGCGTTGGGGCGCGAGGATATCGAAGAGAAAATCGCGGCATGCGTTTTCATAGGCTTCGTCGGGCGCAAACCAGCTCGTGCGCAACTTGGCTTCGCGCATCCCCTTCAACTGCCACGCACTCACGCGCTCGGCAAGTTCCTTGACGCCGGCTTCGTCGTCGGGAGAAAGCGTAGGCGGCCAGCAGCCTACGAGCGTCTGATAAAGCATCGCTTCGGCGGCAGCACCTGGCGCCCAGTCGTTTTCATCGGCATTCAGGATGCGACGCTGCGGCGTGTTCAACGTCGACCAGCTTTTCAACGTTGCAGCCCACTCGTCGGGGATCTCGCTTAACGCCGCGATCCGCGCACGGACGTCTTCGCCGCGCTTGTGGTCGTGCGTGGCGGTCGTGAGCATGGCGTTCGGGAAGCGTTTGGCGCGCTCCTCATTGCCTTCGTGAAATTGCTCGACCGATAACGAAAACTCGCCCGGATCGGCACCGACTTCGTTACGCGAGATGAGCCGGCCGTATCGGTAACACGCTGTGTCTTCGACGGCCTTCGCGGCCACCGGCGATGTCAGTTGCGAAAACAGGGTTTGCGCATTGCGTCGATGAGAACCGATCGAATTCGAGCCGGAATTCGAGCCGGAATTCGAGCCGGAATTCGACCCGTTTATGCTCGCCGGCACACTCTGAGATGCGCTGCCCGGACGCTCGCGTCCATGGCGGTCGAGCATACGTTCACGCGGCGGCTTTTCTTCGACGGGCTCTTCGCCCCCCGGGCCGCCGAGCCATTGCGCGACCTGATCGAGAATGCCGTGGTCTGCCGGCGCCAGCGCGGCCTTCGCGCCTTCGTAGGCCATCGAGAAAAAGCGTTCGTCTTCCGCGCCGCGTTGTCCGCTGACTGGATAAATCCGGTACACGGGGAAGTGCACGACGAGTTCGGACGTAACCCGCTTCAGCGATGAAAACGTGAAGTCGCGAGTGGCGGGCAAGTCACGTGCGATCCGATGCAGTGCGCGCGCGACCCGGTCGAGTTCGGCGGAAAGGTTCTCAGCCAGGATCTTGCGACGCGCGGCTTCGGCTTCGACTGCGAAGTCGGCCGGACGTCCGGACAACTCGGCCCAGCTTTGTGCGAGGGGTTGAGCGCCGCGCGGGTCGTGAAGCAGCGCGCCGACGTCGTTCATGAAATCGTAGCCGGTGGTGCCATCGATTTGCCAGTCGTCGCGCACGGGCTCGCCACGCGCGAGGATCTTCTCGACGACAAAATACGTGCGCGCTTGCCGCAGGTTCTCGGGACGCTGTTGCGCCAGCTCTTCCAGGCGATGGCGCAAGCGCTGGCAGTATTCGCGCGGCTCGGCAAGTCCATCGACGTGATCGATACGCACGCCGTCTATCAGCCCCTCGGTGAACAAACGGAAGATCAGCGCGTGCGATGCGTCGAAGACCTCCGGGCGCTCTACGCGCATGCCGCCGAGCGTGGAGACATCGAAGAAACGGCGCCAGTTCACTTCATCCGCGGCTGTGCGCCACCATGCGAGCCGGTAATGCTGGCGTTCCAGCAAGCGATGCAGACGGTCGCGGCCCGTCACGTTGTCGCCGCAATGAGCGCGCACGGCGGTATCGATGGCCTTCTTGCCTTCCTCCGATGCCGCGAATTCCCTGAGCGCGGCACGTGCTTCGTCGGCGCGCGGCTGGTCGGCGGGTTGCGTCGAAAGGCCGGTGAAACGCTGTGCCATTTCCGGCGCGCTGTCCTGCAGGATCGCCGCGTAGTCGAGCGGGCTTACCGGGAACGTGTTGCTGTAGTACGTGACCTTGAAACGGCCGTCGTTGGCGTCGAAGATCAGCTTGATCTTGTTGCCCTTCAGTTCCTCGCCGTACGCGGCGCCCAGGAACGGCGCGAGGACCTTGCCCCGCAATGCAGGGTCGGGCGAGTGCCAGTCGACATCGAAATAACGCGAATGGGCGGCGTGGCGGCCCCATTCGAGGATGTCCATCCACCACAGGTTTTCCGAGCCGCCCACACCCATGTGATTCGGCACGACATCGACGATCACGCCCATGTCGTGTTCGCGCAGTTTTTCGACAAAGCGTTTCAGTCCTTCCTCGCCGCCGAGTTCAGGGTTCACGCGCGTGTAGTCGACGGTGTCGTAACCGTGCGTGGAACCGCTCGTGGCGGTGGTGATCGGCGATAAATACGCGTGGCTGATCCCGAGCGACGCCATGTAGTCGACCTGGCGCGCGGCGTCGTCGAACGTGAAATCCTTGTGAAGCTGCAGGCGAAGCGTGGAGCGCGGGACGGTCATGGTCTTCAGTCAGTGGGTGATGCGTTATGCGCGGTGTCATGCGCGGCCGCCTTCGTATGGGCGGATTTCTGTCGGGCCTGGTCGACGGCAAGCAGACGGTCGACGAACGAGTCGTCATCGAACAGTTCGGATACGGGAACCGCCAGCCGCCGGCGCCAGTTCGGATGCTCGTCGATGGAACCGGGCAGGTTCGGCATCTCGGCGAGCGCGAGCAAGTCTTCCAGCGGATAGGTGACGAGCGGCGCGGGCGTGGAGGCCACGAACGCGAGCGCTTCGTCGACCGGCGCGGTCTGCTGTGAGATATCGGCGGGGACGTCGACATCCGGCGCGGCAACGCCGGCTTCCTGGAAAGCAGTCCATAGCAATTCGCGATCCTCGCCGCGTTCCGCCTGCGCCATTTCGACGGCGTCCTTGCCATCGGCGCGTACGGCGGTCTGGCCGATCTTCGAGCGCCAGACAATGTCCTCGCCGGTCCACCAGCCGGTGACGGTCGGCAGATCGTGCGTGGTCGTGGTCGCGGCGACGTCGTGATCCCAGTCGGCGGGTGCCTTGAAGCCCGGACCTTCTTCGGCGCGCTCGAACCACAGCACGCGAATACCGAGCAGACCATGTTCTTGCAACCGCTCGCGAAAACCCGGTGGCACGGTGCCGAGGTCTTCACCGATCACGATCGCCTA
>NZ_JBSIPA010000481.1:0-4893 GCF_053574605.1 Caballeronia sp. M23-90
TACGTCGTGATAACGCGCGTCGAGCGGCGTGAGCGGCAGGCGAATCCCGCTCCCCATGCGCCCAAGCGCGGTCAGCGCCCATTTCGCGGGAATCGGATTCGACTCGCAGAACATGTTTTTGTGCAGCGACAACAGGCTCAAATGAATCTTGCGTGCCGTGATGGCGTCGCCGGCCAGCGCCGCACGGCAGAGTTCGCTCATTGCACGCGGTGCCACGTTCGCGGTCACCGAAATATTGCCGTGGCCGCCGAGCAGCATCAACGCGATCGCGGTCGGATCGTCACCGCTGTAGATTGCGAAATGCGCGGGTGCCTCGTTGATCAGATTCGCTGCACGATCGATGTTGCCCGTCGCTTCCTTCACGCCGATGATTCCTGGCACGTTTGCCAGGCGGATCACGGTGTCGTGATTCATGTCGGCAACAGTACGGCCCGGCACGTTGTACAGGATCACCGGCAGATCAACCGATTCCGCGATCTTGCGAAAGTGCTGGTACATGCCCTCTTGGGTGGGCTTGTTGTAATACGGAACCACTTGCAACGTAGCGTCCGCGCCAACTTCCTTCGCGGCGCGCGCCAGTTCGATGGCCTCCGAGGTGGAGTTGCCACCCGCGCCCGCGATGATCGGAAAGCGCTTGGCCGTATGTTCGACGGCGGTTTTCACCATCAACACGTGCTCTTCCACGGAGAGCGTGGCGGACTCACCACTGGTGCCGACGACGACGAGCCCGTTCGAGCCCTCTTCAACATGCCAGTCGATCAGTTTTCGAAACGCCGGCAGATCGAGACTACCGTCCTCGTGCATCGGGGTGACGATGGCAGGAATGCTGCCGCGGATCTGGATGCCGCCGTGTGTTCCGTTTGTCATGAAACGCTAGGGAAATTGGTCGGAAACCGCGATTGTAGCGGATTAGGACTGTAGAACGTAACGATCCGGGGGTGCGGCATTGTTACGGTCCGTAAGGCCCGTGGACAGAGGCGCCGACTCGGCTACGGCGCAGATGCGCTGCACGCAGGATGCACGCGGCGCGCTGATAAATCCATCCTGATAAGCGATGACCCGCAAGCGCGGGCGCACGGCGTCGAGAAGTTCGCCGGGATTGAGCAGGAAATCCGGATTCGATGGCTTGCCGAATTGCGCATTGCCTGCGGCAAAGGTTTCGTAGAGCAGCACGCCGCCGGGCGCGAGGGCATCGAGAAGAAAGGGAAATAACGGCCGGTGAAGATAGTTCGTCACGACCACGGCGGCGAACTGTTCGTCTTCGCGCAAGGGCCACGCCGCATTTTCAAGATCGGCGCAACGCGTGCTTACGTGCTGCACGGCAGCGAGACTGGCGAGCGCGGTTTCATCGCGATCCAGTGCCAGAACGTCGTGTCCACGCGATGCAAAAAACCGCGAATGACGGCCGTTGCCGGCCGCCACGTCAAGCACCGCACCGCCCTTTTCCACCAGATGCGACCATTGCTCAATCCATGCACTGGCGGTGGTTGGGGGCGAATACAGCGCGGGCGTCGGCGTCACGGCTTGCTTCAGTTGTAAGACAGGCCCATGGCGTCGCGAACGTCGCGCATGGTTTCGACTGCAAACTTGCGCGCCTTGTCGCAGCCATCGGCCACGATGGCACGCAACAACGAAGGGTCGTCCATGTATTTCTGTGCGCGCTCGAGCATGGGTTGCTGCTCGCGCAGGATCCCTTCGATCACCGGCTGCTTGCACTCGAGGCAGCCAATGCCCGCAGTGCGGCACCCCTTTTGCACCCACTCGTGCGTCGCTTCGTCGGTGTAGACCTGATGAAGCTGCCATACCGGGCATTTGTCCGGATCGCCCGGATCGGTGCGGCGAACACGCGCCGGATCGGTCGGCATGGTGCGCACTTTCTTCGTGATGCTCTCGGCGTCTTCACGCAAGCCGATAGTGTTGCCATACGACTTCGACATCTTGGCGCCGTCGAGGCCCGGCATGCGCGACGCTTCGGTCAACAGCACTTGCGGCTCGACCAGGATGATCTTGCGCGCGCCTTCCAGGTAGCCGAAAAGCCGTTCGCGATCGTTCATGGACAAGCTCTGCGATTCCTGCAGCATCGCGCGTGCTTGTTCGAGCGCTTCGTCGTCACCCTCTTGCTGATACGCGACGCGCAACTCGTGATAAAGCTTTGCACGCTTGCCGCCGAGCTTCTTGGCGGCATCGAGCGCCTTCTCTTCGAAATCGGCTTCACGTCCATAAAGATAGTTGAAGCGCCGGGCAATTTCACGCGTCATTTCGACGTGCGGCACCTGGTCTTCGCCCACCGGAACGAGCGACGCGCGATACAGCAGGATGTCTGCCGCCATCAGCACCGGATAACCGAGAAAACCGTATGTGGTGAGATCCTTTTCCTTCAGCTTCTCGATCTGTTCCTTGTAGGTCGGCACGCGTTCGAGCCAGCCGAGCGGCGTCCCCATGCCGAGCAGCAGCGCCAGTTCGGCGTGCTCAGGCACGCGGCTCTGAATGAACAGCGTGGCCTGCGCCGGGTCGATGCCGGAAGCGAGCCAGTCGATCAGCACTTCCCACACGTTCTTCTCGATCACCTCGGGCGTTTCGTAGTGCGTCGTCAGTGCGTGCCAGTCGACGACCGCAAAAAAGCACGGGTATTCGGACTGCAGCCGCACCCAGTTCTTGAGCACGCCGTGATAGTGGCCTAGGTGCAGCGAGCCGGTAGGCCGCATGCCGGAGAAGATACGGTCAGGGAACATGGTTTTATTGGAAGAGCGAAGCAAGGGGATTCAGGACGGCCGACACCGCGACGTACCCGGCGCTCACCAGCGGTCCGAGCCAGAAACGCGTCAGGGTGCCGGTCATGACCAGCGCCATCACGATAAAAAACCCGTACGGCTCGAGCCGCGACAGCATGATCGATGCACGCACCGGCAGCAAGGCCATCAGCACACGGCCGCCGTCGAGCGGCGGCAGCGGGAACAGGTTGAGCACGCCGAGCACGAGGTTCACGCCCACGCCCGCCGCAGCCATGCGCGTGAGGAAGGGTTCGTTGACATTGAATGCTGCGAGCAGCACGGCAATCACGCCCCAGATCAGCGCTTGCGCGAAGTTGCTGGCCGGCCCGGCAGCCGCGACCCACAAACTGCCCCAGCGCGGATTGCGCAAATTGCCGAATGCAACCGGAACCGGTTTTGCGTACCCGAACATGAACGCGCCGCTCGTGACGAAATACAGCACCAGCGGAATTGCCAGCGTGCCGATGGGGTCGATGTGGCGCATCGGATTAAGCGAGACGCGGCCGAGCACGTAAGCCGTGTTGTCGCCCAGGAGGCGGGCCGCGTAGCCGTGCGCGGCCTCGTGCAGCGTGATCGCGAAAATCACGGGGAGCGCGTAGACCGCGATCGTTTGTATCAGGGAGGAATCCATAGCTCGCTATTGTATCAAGCAGTTGTGGCGCCACTCATGGCGGTGTGTGCGAGCGTTCGCGGGCCGTCGCGCATCGAGGCGTGCGCTTTGCCTCGCGCGCCGCCCTATTGTGTCATCGCGGAAATTCAGGTGATGGAAATGTTGCCCGCCCGTGTCATTGCGCGCTGTCAGCGGTGAGACCGAACGGTTCCAGGCTTCCCAGCCCCGGGCGCACGAGGACCGGTACTTCGCCCGTCAGATCGATCACGGTTGACGGTTCCATGGGGCAGGCGCCGGCGTCGATCACGAGATCGATCTGTTTTTCCAGCTTTTCGCGGATCTCTTCGGCGTCGTTGAGCGGATGGGTATCGTTGGGCATGATCAGCGTAGAGCCCAGCAGCGGTTGTCCGAGCGCTTCCAGCAGCGCAAGCGTGATGGCGTGATTCGGCACCCGCAGGCCGATCGTCTTGCGCGACGGATGCGAAAGGCGCCGCGGGACTTCCTTGGTTGCCTGCAATACGAAAACGTAAGGACCCGGCGTCACGGATTTGATCAGACGATAGTTCCGGTTATCGACTATCGCAAAATTCGAAAGCTCGGACAAATCCCGCACCAGCAGCGAAAGCAGTTGTTTCTCGTCGAGCCCGCGAATGCGGCGAATACGCTCGACGGCGTCCTTGTCATCGAGATGACACGCCAGCGCATAGCTCGAATCGGTCGGCAACGCCACGATGCCGCCATCGTTGATGATCTGCACCGCCTGATTGATCAGCCGCGGCTGCGGATTATCCGGGTGAATGCGAAAGAATTGAGACATGACCAGAGGACTAGAAAAGTTGCCCGGCGGGAGCATCCGTCGGTTTGCCCGAGGCTCTCCATGTGAACTCGGCAGAATACCCGCAAATTCATGCTATTGCGCGACAAACGGCGCAAGGAAAGCGTGAAGTCGTGCAAGGATCGTGCGAGGCGTGGCGGACAAGCTCAGCGCAGGCATTCCCAGACGGGTTTGAGGTCGGCGGGAAGCGGCGGCAATTGGCCAAGGTCGATACGGCCCTCGCCCGCCGCATGAAAATCCGAACCACGTGAAGCGTAGAACCCATAGCGGCGCGCAACCTCCGCATATTCCCGATACTGGTCCGGCGTATGGCTGCCCGTCACCACTTCAATGGCGCGGCCGCCGAGCTGGATGAATTCATCGAAGAGCGCGGCGAATTCGACCTGCGAGAAATCATAGCGCCCCGGGTGCGCGATCACCGCTTCGCCGCCGGCCGCCTTGATCCATTTCATGGCGTCGGCGAGTTTCGACCATCGATGGCCGACGAAACCCGGTTTTCCGTCACCGAGGTATTTCGAGAACACGTCCGAGGTGGACTCTGCGTAGCCTTTATCAACCAGAAAACGCGCGAAGTGTGTGCGCGAGATCATTGCCGGGTCGTTCACGTAGGTCAGCGCGCCTTCATAGGCGCCCGGGATGCCGATCGCGGCCAGCGCCTGCCCGATGGCCTCACCGCG
>NZ_JBSIPA010000482.1:0-4883 GCF_053574605.1 Caballeronia sp. M23-90
TGCCCTGGGCGCCGGCGGCCCTTCGGGCCATGTGACGTTGCCCGGCGCGCGCAATTGCTCGATCACCATCTGGTTGTGCTCTTCGCTGAAAAAATTGTGCAGCGATTCGGCCACGACCGGACCCACGTCGTTCACTTCGAGCAATTCTTCGACGCTTGCCGCCATGATCGGATCGAGCGAACCAAAATGCTTGGCGAGATCCTTCGCCGTGGACTCGCCCACGTGCCGAATACCCAGCGCATAGAGAAACCGCGGCAAGGTGGTGTGCTTGGCCTTGCCGATGGAATCGAAAAGATTCTGGGCAGATTTGTCGGCGAACCGGTCCAGCGCCGCGAGCTTCGCGACGCCCAGATTGAACAGATCGGCCGGCGTGCGCACAATGTTCTGTTCGACCAGCTGGTCGATGATCTTCTCACCCAGTCCGTCGATATCCAGCGCGCGCCGCTGCGCGAAATGCCACAGCGCCTGCTTGCGTTGGGCGGGACAGATCAGGCCACCGGTACAACGGGCGATGGCTTCGTCGGGCAGCCGTTCGATTTTCGAACCGCACACCGGACACGCGGTCGGCATCACGAACTCGCGCGCGTCGTCGGGACGGCGATCCAGGATCGCGCCGACAACTTCGGGAATCACGTCGCCGGCACGCCGCACGATCACCGTATCGCCAATACGAATGTCCTTGCGCCGTACTTCGTCTTCGTTGTGCAAGGTCGCGTTCGTCACGGTCGCGCCGCCGACGAACACCGGCGTCAACCGCGCGACCGGTGTGATTGCGCCGGTGCGCCCGACCTGCACGTCGATGGCCAACAACTGCGTCAGCGCTTCCTGCGCCGGAAACTTGTGTGCGAGCGCGAAGCGCGGTGCACGCGAGACGAAGCCGAGCTTGTCCTGTTCGTCGCGCTGGTTAACCTTATAAACCACGCCGTCGATGTCATAAGGCAAACCATCGCGCTTCTCGCCGGTCCTGTGGAAAAAAGCGAGCAACCCGTCCGCGCCCTTCACGACACCGCGCTCCGCGTTCACCGGCAGGCCCATTTGCTTGTACCAGTCGAGCAGCGCCGAGTGCGACGGCGGCATTTCCGCGCCTTCCAGCACACCGATCCCATACGCAAAAAAAGACAGCTTCCGCTGCGCGGTCATCTTCGAATCGAGCTGCCGTAGACCGCCTGCAGCCGCATTGCGCGGGTTGGCGAATTCACGTTGTTCCGCCTCGCGCTGCCGGGCGTTCAGCCGCTCAAAGTCACGCTTGAACATCAGCACTTCGCCGCGGACGTCGAGCCGCTTCGGGATGTTCTTGCCTTTGAGTTTCAACGGAATTGAATGAATGGTGCGAACGTTTTCGGTCACTTCTTCGCCTGTCGCGCCGTCACCGCGCGTCGACGCCTGAACGAACACGCCGTCGTCATACCGCAGCGAAATGGCGAGGCCGTCGAATTTCAGCTCGCACGCATATTCCACGGGCGTATGGCCGAGTGCGTCAGCGACGCGTTTGTCGAATGCAACGATATCTTCGTCGGCAAAGCCGTTGTTCAGCGACAGCATGGGCACGTCGTGCGTGACCGGCTGGAAACCTGTCGCGACCTGCCCGCCGACCCGTAACGTGGGCGAATCCGGCGTGATCAGGTCAGGTTGCGCCGCTTCGATCTGCTGTAGTTCCTTGAACAGAATGTCGTATTCGGCGTCAGGCAGCTCCGGCTGGTCGAGAACGTAGTACGCGTAGTTCGCACGCTCGAGTTCCGCGCGCAGCCACTCGGCGCGCTCGGCCGGACGGTCGCCACCCGGAATGGGCGTAGCTGAAACAGCGGGCTCTGCTTTTTCTGCTTTGGCAGCGGCTTTCGGTTTGGCGGACATGCGGCAGGACAGGCTGAGAAGTTGGAAGAAACCGACCTGTCGATTGTCTCAGAGAACGGCTGATCGTGGCATCGGCCGAATGGCCGATGCCTCCGAAATTGATTCGGCAATGCCGCGCCGCCGCGGTAAGCTTTATTGGCTGAACAAGCGCCGCGTGGCGGGCGAGCCCGCGGGAATGCCGGCTTGCTCAAGCTTCGCGTAGAGCGTCATCAACTGTTTTTCGATGGCGAGCAGCGAGCTTTCCGGCAGCGGCCGGCGCTGATCGTCCACCACCCTTGCGCCAATGCGCTCGGACAGCGATTTTGCGTAGTCGCACATGAGGCGAAACGGCAGGATGTCTTCGTCGGCGACCGGCACGTCCAGCACCAGCGTGATCATCTGGCCGCCCTTGTAGGTCAGGTCGTCGCGCAGGAAGTTGGTATCGCCGAAAAGCAGCATGAAAACCGGGTTCTGGCGTGCGTCGAGCTTGACGAAGCGCGTGCCGTCGCGTGAAAGCAGCAAGCCGTCCTGCGACGCCACCGCCTGCACGTAGTTGGCCGACCAGGGCGCGCCGTCAGAGAGAATATTGATGGACAACTGAGCGTCGCATTGGGCCGCGAACGCGTCGAGCTCACGCGCCATTCCGACTGTTTCGAGCATGTCGGGGAATTCGGGCGAACCGTCGATTCCGTCGGCGAAACGCTGTACGCCCGTCACGAACTCGGAAAACTCGAGTTCATTCAGCGGGCCGCCGCGATTGGCAAGCTGGGCCGCTGCACGCAATTCCTCGTAGCGCGCGCCGTTCTTGAGCAATTCCCACGTCGTGCCGCCTTCCGGCTTGCCTTCGATGTGTACCGGTTTCGCGCCCGCGCGCCGCAGCTTCTGTGCGCTCGGAATCAGCTTGTCGCCGGCAATGGGTGCGACAAGGCGAATGGGCACAACGCAATCGATCCGGCGATCCACGATAGCCGGCGGCGCCGAAGAAATGGTGGTCGCGGCCGGCAGCACCGGTTCGTCGTCATCGGCAATGATGGAGGGCGAATCCGGTTCCTCGAAGTCGCCATTCACCGAAGTCGATTCGGCCTGGATATCCACGGCCGTGTCCGCCGGCGCAACCGTGGACAGCGGCCCGGTGCCGCCGAAACTCGGTTCCACGCGTGAGTCCGGCGTGTCGGACCTGTCACCCTCGCCGATTGCGGGCTCGCGCCGTACCGGGCGCGTCGGTTCAATGAACGGCTGTTCGTCCTCCGTATCCTGCCGGGCGAGCGATTCCGCCGCTTCCTCAGGCATTGGACGGGGCATCTTGCGGCGCACTTTTGCGCCCTGCCACGCGTTGTAGACCACCACGCCGCCCACCACCACGGCTCCTGCCCCGATCAACCCGAGTGTCAACTCGTCCATGCACGCTCCGTCATACTTTCTGTTTGCGCTGTTTCATGCCGAGCGGCGCCCTTTAAGCTGCCGCTACCCGTGTCCAGCGCTTGTATTGAATTACGCCCCGCGATCTGCGCCGCATCAGGATTCACAAATCGAACCCCGTTCGCCACTCCGCGCCTGACGCGCCAGAACCGGCCTCCCGGACCGGTTCTTCACTCTGTTTTGATCGCCGGAAGTGCATCAATCCGCGCTCCGGCGAAACGTTCATGCATTCTGGGCGAAACCCGCCGCAGATTCCATATCCACGGCAACAATCCGCGATACACCCTGTTCCTGCATCGTCACGCCGATCAGTTGCTGCGCCATTTCCATCGCGATCTTGTTGTGCGAGATGAAGAGGAACTGCGTCTTCTCCGACATCGCCCGGACGAGGTTCGCGAAGCGTTCCGTGTTGGCGTCGTCGAGTGGCGCATCGACTTCGTCCAGCAAGCAGAACGGCGCCGGATTCAACTGGAACATGGCGAACACGAGCGCGGTCGCCGTCAGCGCCTTTTCACCGCCCGAAAGCAGGTGGATGGTCGAATTCTTCTTGCCGGGCGGCTGCGCGAGAACCTGCACGCCGGCATCGAGAATTTCGTCGCCCGTCATGACGAGCTTCGCCTGACCGCCGCCGAAGAGACGCGGGAACAGCTCGCCGAAATGACGGTTGACCTCGTCGAACGTGCCTTGCAACAATGAGCGCGTTTCCTGGTCGATCTTG
Organism: Caballeronia sp. M23-90; assembly: GCF_053574605.1. Classification (NCBI taxonomy): domain Bacteria; kingdom Pseudomonadati; phylum Pseudomonadota; class Betaproteobacteria; order Burkholderiales; family Burkholderiaceae; genus Caballeronia; species Caballeronia sp. M23-90. The sequence goes on from NZ_JBSIPA010000482.1 coordinate 3,968, forward strand.
TGGATCGCGTCTTCCAGCGTGCCGATGGCGTCGTTCAGATCCGCCGATTGCGAATCGAGGAACGACTTGCGCTCGCTCGCCGCCGCGAGTTCGTCGAGCGCCGCCATGTTGACCGCGCCAAGCGCCGCGATCGCGTTATTCAGACGCGTGACTTCGCCTTGCAGGTACGAAGGCTTCATGTCCGGCGTGAGTTTGGCCTGCAAATCGGCTTCGTCCACGCCGGCGGCCGCCAGTTGCTCGACGAACTGCTCGCCGCTGATGCGCGCGGCCTGCTCTTTCAACTGCAACTCGCCGATCTTGTCGCGCAGCGGCTGCAACGAACGTTCGGCGATCAGCCGAAGCTCGTCTGCCTGACGTAGACGCGCGGTGAGATCGTCCAGTTCGATACGCGTTGACTGCAGCGCCGCTTCCCTGGCCGCGCGCAATTCGAGCGCGTCCTGCAAGCCGGTGTGCGCGGTTTGCTCGTTGATGGTTTCGAGCTCGGCACGCGCATCTTCGAGAGCGCCTGCAACACGTTCGCTCTGCTCTTTCGCTGTTTCGATATTGCGCCGATATTCCTCGATCTTCGCCGCGAGCCCGCGCGCCGCGAAGCTGGCGTCGGTAGCCGCGCGCTCCAGATCGCGCGCTTCCTGACGGGCGTTGGTCAACGCTTCGTCGAGTGCTTCAAACGCGAGTTGGTTGTCTTCGAAACGCGCCTGCAATTCAGCAAGCTCGCCGTCATGGCGCTCGAAGTTCGCTTCCGATTCGGCGCGCAAGGCGCGTTGTTCATCGATCTGCGCCGTGATTTCTGCGAGTTCTTCACGGATTTGCGTGCTGCGCTGCATGTAGCGATCGTGCGCCTGCGTGAGCTTCAGCACGTCCATTTGCAGCGCGTGCACGCGCTGGGTCGCGCGGTCAGCGGCCGAACGTGCGTCGA
>NZ_JBSIPA010000483.1:0-4858 GCF_053574605.1 Caballeronia sp. M23-90
TTGAAGATTGGAATATGGGCACAACCGAGATTCATGCGGTTTTTCCTGCCGGGCGCGCTGCAAAGCTTGCGGCGAAGACGTTCGTTGAACATTTGATAAGTTTTCTTCAAAGCCACGAGCAGTAGATGATTCTCTGCACCACGATGTGAGTGGCATCGTCCCGCTTGCAGCCAACAGACGTAGCGTGACTGTCGGTTTGGTCAGCGTTAATGCAACGGACCGAGATACTCCTTCTTGCCAATGTCGACACCTTGATGGCGCAAAATCGCGTGGGCAGTCGCGATATGGAAATAGAAGTTTGGCAGCAAGAAACGGGTCAAATATTCGAAACCGGTCATGTCGCCGCTAATACTTAGGAATCTCAGTTGAACGAGACGCCGTTCGGCTCCGACAAAGTCCCCACTGGTGAGCGTTCCCAGATGCTTGACCGTGTTGCTGAGTCTAGTTTTCAACTGCTCGATGTCTGTTTCCGTATCGGGGAAACTAGGCGCAACGGTGCCGGTCAACCTAGCAACCCCATTTTTAGCATTGTCGCTCGCGCGCTGGACTTGAGCGCTGAAGGTCATCATCCCGGGGGCGAGCCGTGCTGCAAGGAGTGAGTCAGGAGCAATTCCGTAGTCGATGATGTGCTTCTGCGCATGGTCGAGGTAGCCTGACATTTGCTGCAATCCACGCTTGAGCGGCTCGATGGTTAGTTCCGTCATGGTAATCATTTGTCATCCTAGTTTTACACGTGAAATTGGTGGTGAAACATATAAGCCTCGACTATGGTCGACGCCTACCGTTCTCTGCTTCGCGCTAACTGCCTGAGAATTGGGAACAGCTCCGCTGGTTCGGCGCGAGCCGTGTAATCCGGATTGACGTCTGACCATGCGATGTATCCGTCCTGCCCGATTACGAATTTCGCGGGCATGGAAAGCGTCCATTCAGAATCGCCATTGAAGATGGAGAGGTCTGCACCGAGTAACTGATGCACCTCTTGCAACTCGACAGGCAATTTCCAACGAACGCCATACGCAGCGGCGACGCGGCCCAATTTGTCGACCAATATTGGAAAGCGAAGCTGGTTGTCCTGCAGTGATTGTTGGCTAAAGGTAGCCCTCTGCTGGGAGACGGCCACGAGGGTTGCGCCCAACTCTTCTAACTCTGGACGAGCTTGCTCAAAGGCTCTCAACTCGAGACTGCAATACGGGCACCAGGCACCGCGATGAAACATCAAGACAACCGGCCCCTTGGATAGCAAGCCCCTGAGCGAACGTTTCGTTCCCCCGCTATCCAGGAGAGAGATATTAGGCGCGAGGACCCCGGCATGGAGCGCGCGGTATGCGGCTCTCTCTTTGATGAGTCTCGCGACTACTCCATGCAATGCGTCCGATGAAGCAGCGTTTGCAGGGTCTAGTTCAAAGTGTGTTCTTACCTCGTCAAGCTGGTCCTGGAGTTTCACGATAGTCCTCTTATCCGGCATACAGAAACTTTGCCAGAGCAGGGGACCTCAAACTAGATAGCTAAAACGCATAGTTGAAATGCAGTTCACACGGGTAAAACTTAGCGATTGGAGTCCATTAACGCTGATGTCGCAATGTTGCCGTCGAAGCAACGTAAGTGCCGTGTGCTGGGCCTGGCAGGCCTTCGTACCTTAAACCGGACGCCACCAGGACGATTGCGTCTCCCGCTGCCTTAGCGGGAGCACACTCTCAACGCTGAAACACGCTCTAGCGCGCTCAGCTATTTGACGCTCCTTGTCCTGTTGGACCACGAAGAAATATGCCGGTGTGTTCTACGAATAGCTCGGGATATTGAAAGAGAGAGCCATGCGCGGCATCCGGGTACACGATTAGTTGCGCATTCGGGAGATGTTGCTCGAGATACAGCGAATTGACGGTATAGAAAATGATATCCGCTTTTCCGCCGACAATCAGGACTGGGATTTTGATGTCTTTAAGATAGGCGAAGCGGTCCCCAATCGGCTTGCCCCACTCCTGCAACGCGGCAAACTGAGCCGGTTGAACCGCGTCATTGATGGGAGCATCGCGATTCTCCACCCGCGCATCCCTGCGCTTCAAGAACGCCCGGCCAGCTGATTGACTTTGCTCGGACGGCGTGAAAAATCCATCCATCCAGAAATCATCGGGGTTCCCGTACTTGTTTGTGAAGATGACTTCCGACTCTTGGGTGAGCGGGATGCCATCGCCGTTGCGTGGGGCGCTACCCACTAAGACGAGTTTTCGGACCAGGTCAGGTCGCTCAAGCGCGATGTTCTGGGCGACCATCGAGCCAATGGAGAATCCGAGGACGTCAACCTCAGTAAGTTCACGCGCGTCGATGAAGTTTCCGGCGTCCCTCGCCATACCCGAGAAAGTCTCGGCGACTCTGCCATTCGAACCTGCAACACTGGCATTGTCGAAAAGAATGACTTCACGGCCTGCCGCCAGCCCGTCGGTAATTGCCGGGTCCCAACTGTCCATGTTGCCGAGAATATGAGGGTTGAAGACAAGCGGCACGCCTTCCTTTTTCCCGAAACGCCGGTATGCAAATCGGGTGTCGCCTGCGGTGACGAATTGCGTTGGCGCCGTGGCATGGGTATCGGGGGGCATCGATTTATACCCCAGCCCCACCGGAGACATAAAGGGTTTCTCCGGTTATCCAGCCGGCGTCATCTGACGCGAGGAACACGACGGGTTTTGCGATATCCGCGGGTTGACCGGCACGACCCAGTGGAGTCATCGCAATCATTTGCGCCTCGAACTCTCCGCCGGACATCCCAGCCGTGTGGACGCCTTCGGTAAGGACTAGACCAGGATTCACAGCATTCACGCGGATGTTTTTCGGTCCGAGTTCCTTCGCGAGCGTTTTCGTGATTGTGTCAATGGCGGCTTTGGTGCCGGCGTAGATACTCCCCGTCGGCGGGGCCATGGTGCTGACCACCGAGCTGATGTTGATGATGCTGCCGCCCGTCGGGGAGAAAAAAGGCAGCGCAGTCTTGGTGACCAACAGCAATCCGAAAACATTGGTGGTGAACTGTCGGTTGAAGTCTTCAAGCGTCACAGCTTCGATTGCCGAGAACGCATACACACCGGCGTTGTTCACCAAGATATCCACTTTCCCGAACGCCTTTTGCGTCGCCGCAAGCATAGCGACAACCTCGCCTTCGACGCTCACACTGGCTTGTACCGCAATGGCTTTTCCGTCCGCCTTGATGATTTCGGCGACAACTTTGTCTGCTCCCTGTTTGTCGGTGGCGTAGTTGACGACAACCGACGCGCCGGCCTCTGCGAGATGCTTGGCAATTGATGCACCGATACCCTTCGATGCGCCGGTCACAACCGCGACTTTGTTTTTCAGTGTTGACATGATGCTTTCCTTTTATCTGCTATGTGGATAGATGGGTGGTTCGCATGGCTCGCAGCGTGCCGCGATTTAAACTTTCTGTTATTGCTCTACACAGCCTTACCAGCTAACCATCCCAGCTCGAGGCGCGAATGATGTCGCAGAAATTGATGCGCTTGAACGCGGGGTCTTTGTCTGCGAGCACGTCCGCTTTGATATTTCCAAAGGTGGTGACAGGCTTATGCTTAATACCGTCAAAGAAGGCTGAAATGATGTCCTCTTTGAATTGTTCAGTGCGTGGAAACCTCTGAAGGATTTCATCCAGACTTTCCGGGTGCACATCCGCCAGACCGATTCCGAGCACATCGAGTTCGACGCCTGCGGTCACCAAAGCGACGACTGGATGCATGTGCTGGGGAATACCCGGCGTTGTATGCAGTGCGATTGCCGTCCAAACGTCATCGACGTCTTGCTGGGCGATGTTGCGTTGTTTGAGGAAGTCTCGCGCCGCATTTGCTCCATCAACCTCGAATCTTTCGTTTGCAGTACTGAAGTCGCGAGTTAAGCCAAGGTCATGAAACATCGCACCAACATAGAGCAACTCTGGGTCAAAGGTCTTTTTGAGGCGTTGCCCGGCCAACGATGCGAAGCAAAAGACCCTGCTCGAATGATTGAACAACAGTTGGGATTCTGTATCGCGAACAAATTGGGTAGCGTCTCGGACAAGAAGGCTGTCTGGGAGCGCGATGCCGGTGATGAATTGATATTTCTCTGCGGAGTCATCGGGCGTGTTGGTCATGCGACTACCTCGCTTAATTGATAGGTCCAAGTTGAGGTTCGGACGGTGTGCGTGGATGTATCAGCCTTCGAGTGCGATAAACACCGCCACTACCGACAGCCCAATCGTGGTGGCATCTTCGATGAGGGCGGCAGATAAGTCACGACCCAGAAGTCGTGCGCCCGACGCTCTTGCGCTTGCTCCAATCAACGTGCCGGCCACGCTACCAACGGCGCCGACGATGAGACAAACCACGAGCTGACCGGTCGAGAGCCCAAGAGCGGCGCCACACAAAGTTCCTGTGACAACTCGCACGATGAACTGCGGGGGTACTTTCCTGCTCGGGGTCTTCGGCCGCTTGTCATTCACCATTTCGACAACAGCCAGAAGCGTCAGAATGTAGGGAGTGACCGCATATCCGAGAAATGCGAGCCACGTGTGTTCCAGATGAAAGTATCCAAGGTGGGCCGCCCAGCTAACCACTGCGAGGCCTGCAAGCGCTCGCAGCCCAGAGGCAGCTCCCAACAAAAATACGGCGATGACAGCGAGCATGGGTAGCTTCCTTTCTGGTTTGATGCGTTTCGGGTCGCGGGCTCAGGTCTTGTTGGTCTGCTCGATAGCGGCCGCGGTAGATTTCAAGCTAGATGTCGCCTCAACGATTAGATTTAGGCGGCTTTTTGCTCCTGTCGGTGGTCGCGTTTGATGGGTTCGAAGTTGTCTATCTGATCGGGATTCAGATGGACCGTTTTTACG
>NZ_JBSIPA010000484.1:0-4846 GCF_053574605.1 Caballeronia sp. M23-90
TGCGTCACGCGTTCGAGCTCCACGCCCTCCTCGTGCGGCACGAGGCACACGAGCGCGCCGCCCACCGTCACGATATGCACCGCGATATGTTGCTGCGCAGCGAGCAGCGCGACAGCGCGATGTCCATCGACGGAAAGATCCGCCGATGCATTCGTCCGGTCCGGAAAATCGATCACGAGCATACGCATGGGCGCAGCCAGCGAAAGGCCAAGACGGCGTGCGCGGCGCAGCATGTCCTGTTCATCGCGCCATCGGCGTTCGACGATCTCGAAGAACAGTTCGGTGAGCGTACGGGTCTCGAAGCGAAAGCGAATGACGCTGCGCATCAATTGCACGCTCAGCGCGAACTTCGCGCTTTCGATAAGCAACTTCTGCAGGTCGTTCGAACTGGATTGATCGAAGGTGAGCAAAGCGCCGACGGCTTCGTCGTCGACCATCAGGGGTTCGATGCGGGCATCGAGCGAGAGCTTGTCACTCAGGCGCAGCATGATGGTTTCGGCGCGCCGCGTGGTCACGGCATCGCGGACTTCCGCGAGCATCTGGCGGCCCGACGCGCCTTCGAGCAGCGTGGTCCAGGCTGCGTCGTCATGAACGGTGGGCACCGGTGACGCCGACGCAAGCAAGCTGCTCGCGAAAAAATCGAGCACGAGAACCGGCGCGCTGAGCAGGTCGCCGAGCATGGCGGTAAGCGTTTCGATCGAGCCGCCCGCCAGCACTTCCTGCAGCAGCGATCCCTGCGCGCCGAGCACGCGCCGCAATTGTTCGGCTGCAGCCAACTGCGCGCGATGCCGGTGCGCACGCTCGATCGCAATCGCGCCGAGATGCACGATGATCGACATGAACGCGAGGTCATCGGGCGATACATCGACCACTTTGCGCGATGAAACCGCGAGCACCATCGGACGACCTTCCGCATCGACGCTTGCCATTGGATAGATCATCACGGTGCAGTAACCGCGTTCGAGCGCCTCGCGTCTGTAGCCGGGGAATTCGGTGGATTCGCGTGCGTCTCGGATGTAGACCGGCTCGAAGCGCTGTAACGCGACGAGCGCGGGACTGGTCGCGAGTTCCCATCGATCCCCCGATGGACTACGCAGCATGACGTTCGCCTCGAAGCGCGCAGTGACAAGCGCGTAACCGTGCGCCAGGTCCAGCGTCATGATCGAGCCGAGGTCCCATGAACCGTGCCGGCAGGCTGCCTGGATGAGGTCGCGCAGGAGGGTATCGAGGTCGCCGTCGGAGTTGATTTGGCTCGCGACATCACGCAGCGACATGATCCGCGACAATTGATCTGGCATATCACAACGCCCCTTTGTCTCTTTTTAATATACGACAGAACGAAGTGAAAAATAAAAGATTCATCCCACGAAGCGAAGGAAGATTCATGTATTCGAGGCCGTTAGGATGCTCCCATGACGAACCGCTATTCAATGGAGAGCGCAATGGACGTGACGGAAACCGGGCTTCGCAAGATCGCGACTTTTATCGAAGAAACGCATATTGAAGGTGGGCGCGCTGCCGAGCGGCCGATCACTACGGTGGTGGTTGCAGCCATCGTTCGCAATCCCTGGGCGGGGAAAGGATTTGTCGAGGACTTGCGGCCGGAGATCTTGCGGTTGGCGCCGGTGCTTGGGCGCGAGATGACGCGCAGGCTTGTGACCATCATGCCGGCGGAGCGCGTGGAAGCTTATGGCAAGGCAGCTACGGTTGGTGTGAATGGGGAGATCGAGCATGGCTCCGCGCTCATTCATACGCTGCGGTTCGGGAACATGTATCGCGAAGCGGTGAATGGCACGGCGTTCTTGAGTTTCACGAATACCCGGTCAGGGCCAGGGGCGCTGATGTCTGTGCCTATGATTCATAAGTCGGAGACCGGCAAGCGGTCGCACTTCATTACCGCTACTTTTCAGGTTTCCGATGCGCCAGGACCGGATGAGATCTTGATCGCCATCGGAGCCGCGGATGGCGGCCGGGCGCATCCAAGAATCGCTGATCGCTTTCAGGATATGGCGGAGATGGAAGCGGAGAAAGCGGCGGTTTGATGTCTGAGCCCATCGCGCTGATCACGAATATTCGCGCTGATTACGAAGCGAGTTACCTGTCCGCGCTATCGGCTGCGATGCCCGGCGAATCCGTTTCGTTGTTCTGCAATTTGAGCAATGAACAACGCACGGCCGTACGAATTGCGATCGTCGCGAATCCGCATCCAGCCGATGTCGCGGCGCTTCCCGGCCTGGTCTGGGTGCAAAGCCTGTGGGCCGGCGTCGAACAACTCGTCGCAAGCCTTCCCGTCGATGGGCCTCCCATCGTGCGCATGATCGATCCGGAAATGTCGCGGACCATGGCCGAAGCCGTACTCGCCTGGACCTACTATCTGCAGCGCGACATGCCGGCTTACGTACGCCAGCAACGTGAACGGGTCTGGAATCAGATTGCTTATAAAAAGCCGTCTTCGACTACGGTCGGCATACTCGGCCTTGGCTCGCTCGGTGCCGCCGCAGCGTTGCGTTTGAACGAAGCGGGCTTCAACGTCGCAGGATGGAGCCGATCCAAGAAGACACTTGCGAACGTCCACACGTTTTCCGGCAATGATGGCCTCATCGACATGCTGCATCTCAGCGATATCGTCGTGTGCCTCGTGCCGCTGACATCGCAGACACGCGGGTTGCTCGACGCCGAACGCCTCCACGCGATGAAACCCCGCGCCGCCCTGATCAACTTCGCTCGCGGCCCGGTTGTCGTGACGGACGATCTGCTTGCCGCGCTGGACAGCGGTCACCTTTCGCATGCAGTTCTCGACGTCTTCGATACCGAACCGTTGCCACCCGATTCACGGCTCTGGCACCATCCGGGGGTGAGCGTGCTTCCCCACATCTCGGCGCCGACGGATTTCGATACCGCGGCGATGGTCATCGCGGGGAACATCGCGCAGTTCCGGCTAACCGGAAAGGTCCCTGGCAGCGTCGACACCGCACGGGGTTATTGACCAACTGACCGACGAACAGACGGGCCCGGTGATCAAACTAGACCGCTACGACATCGCCATCCTGCGCATCCTCGCGCGCGATGGCCGCATCACGAAATCGCGGCTCGCCGAAGAAGTGAACCTGTCGATATCGCCGGCGTGGGAGCGCGTGCGCAAGCTCGAAGAGAGCGGCGTGATCAAGGGGTATCGTGCGGAACTGGATTGGGTCGGCGCGATCAAGGCAAGCCGGATCGTAGTCGAAGTGACGCTCGCCAAACACACCGCACAGGACATGCGGCGCTTCGAGGAACGCGTGCTTGCCGCGCCCGAAGTTGCGTTGTGTTACGCAACGGGCGGTGGCGTGGACTACATGCTGCATGTGGTATCGCGCGATATCGATCACTATCAGCGGTTCATCGATTCGCTGCTGACAGATGACATCGGGATCGAAAAGTACTTTACGTATATCGTCACGAAGGTCGTGAAAAGCATGCCCGACAGCGTGCCCGACTGGGAGTGAACGTGAACGCGCATTCATCGATCAGCGCCAGTACGATTCGCGCTTACGAAGAAACCGAGTATCGGGTCCTTGGGGATCTGCCGATGACCTTGATCATCGGCGTGCGCAATGCGCAGCTTGCTGATTTGCACCGCGCGCATGACGTGGATTGCAGCGCGTTTATCACCGCGGCGAATCCGTTGAGTGAACAGACTGATGAAGCAGACAACTTGAGCCACCAGGCAAAGCTGGCTGATGATCTAACGCTCGGACACTTCGAATTCATCGATGGCGCTGGACAACATCCATCCAGCGACTGGCCGGGCGAACCGAGCTTTTTGGTACTTGGTATCTCGCTGGATGCAGCAAAAGAACTGGGCGCGCGTTACAAGCAAAACGCAATCGTCTGGTGCGGCGACGACGCTGTGCCTCGACTCATCCTTCTACGGTGAACAAACGGCGCGCACTTGAAGCGAGCCGTCCGTCCATCGATCACGATCCTGCATACAGGTTGCAGAAGCTGACCGGGCCGACACACGTTTCATGGCTCGAACCGCCGACATTGGCAATCCGCGATGAACTCGCGCTCGTTCCCGCAGCTACGCCGCCGTATGCATTGGCGCCATCGTTTTTCTGCGCGACTTCGTTCGAATAGATACGGGCGACATCGGGATACGACGCATTGCTGACGAGGCGCGAACCATCTTGCTCGGCCGTCACCAGTTGTTGTTGAACTTCAGCGCGGGTCAGGCCTTGAGCAAAAGCGCTCGACGACACGAGAACAGCGGCGGACATCACGAACAGGGCAATCTTTTTCATTTTCGACTCCAGAGTGTTTAACGGGTTGGTACTAGGGCGAACCCATTTTTTCCCGGTCTATTCCAGAGAATTTGAAAATAGTTTTTGCGGTGGTTCGTTGGGGAGTTTGAAAGCCCTATTCTTGCAAACCATGCTCGATCCCGTGCGCGAAGTGATCCGCGACGGGTATGTGCTGACCGAGGAACTACCCGGCGCGCCGGAACGTTCCTGGAAGGGGCATCAGAAGATTTTGCGGGCTATCGAAAAGCAGGATGCCAAGGCGGCGCGCGCCGCAATGCATGACCATCTGGAAGTGTTCCGCCAGAATCTGGGGGTGTCGCTGGATGCGGAGTACCAAGGCGTTCGTGGGCAAACTTCGTCAGCCCACCGCCTGGTCGTAGACACCCATGCGTGCGCACTCGTGACACCAGCACCGGGCCACATCCGCCGGCAGCGCCTCCCAGGTATGCCCGAACGCGCATTCCCATTCCAGCGGCGCGCCTGCATCGACATAATCCGCCGATACCAGCTTTCCCCCACGCTCGGCCGCCAGCGCGCGCAGGCGTTCCAGACGCTGCGCGCGA
>NZ_JBSIPA010000485.1:0-4845 GCF_053574605.1 Caballeronia sp. M23-90
TCTTCCGGCGCGGAAGCAGCATCGGCCGCAGCGCCGGAAGCCAGTGCCGTATTGGCGCTGACCGGAGACGCGGAATCTGGTGCGCTTGCAGGCGCCGCCATGGCCGACGCAGCCGCGGGCGCCGATGCATCCTGCGCCATCACGGTGCCGGCGCTCACTCCCAGCAGCGACCCCGCCATCAACAAGGACATCAATAAATTGCGCATTCTTGTGTTTCCTCTTATCGCCGTTTCGTTTTTTTTAGAGAGCGTCCGCGCCGGTTTCACCGGTACGAATGCGAATGACTTGTTCGATCGGGGTGACGAAGATCTTCCCGTCGCCGATCTTGCCCGTGCGTGCTGCGCGCTCCACCGCTTCGATCGCCTGGTCGACGATATCGTCCGATACCGCTGCTTCAATCTTCACTTTCGGCAGAAAGTCGACCACGTACTCGGCGCCGCGATACAGCTCCGTGTGGCCCTTCTGGCGGCCGAAGCCTTTTACCTCGGTGACGGTGATGCCCGAGACGCCGATCGCCGACAACGCTTCGCGTGCTTCGTCGAGCTTGAACGGCTTGATGATTGCGGTAATGAGCTTCATGTATCCCTCGCGTGTGTGTCGAACAGAGTTGGCGTGTTGGCGCTTGCTCTGGTCCCATGCCTGATCCTTTGTTGCCTCGTGCCATCGCGAGCGGCGTCTCATGCGCCACGCCGCTTTGCCCATCGCCCGGAAAAGCGCGTACGGACAAGGCCGGGGCCACTTATGCAACTCGTATGCCATGCGAGCCTATACGCATGCTCATCAGGGCTTCACGGGGTCCCGGCCCGCTCCTTAGACCGGATGGCTAACGGTGCTTCCATGTGCTGGCGCGTACCGTGGATCGTTGCTAGAGTGCACGCAAGGTCAGGCACGAAGTTCAGATTCTCTGGGCGTGACGAAACGCCGCGTCAAGGGACGAGTTGGGCGCAGCCGCCATCAGCTTTCGCGCTATGACGCACCAATTTGGATCATGAAGAATTTCGTGGCACTGAGCTAACAATGAATGCACTTTTATGGTGCGCAAGAGGAAAGACCGCATGAAACAACCGAACGACGTATTCAATGACTTCCAGGCCAAGATGAGCGAGCTGCTCAAGAATTCACCGGCCAAGGACATTGAAAAGAATATGAAAGCCATGCTTTCGCAAGGCTTCTCGAAGCTGGATCTCGTCACGCGCGAAGAATTCGATACCCAGACGCAAGTGCTCGTGCGCACACGTACCCGGCTCGAAGAGCTCGAACGGCGTGTGGCGCAACTGGAAGCAAAGCTGGGTGGTGCTACGTCATCGAGTAGTCAGGACTAAGGGCTAGAAGCTGAAAAAGCGTGTCACCGGCTAAGCGAGCCGTGATGTTGAATCAATAAACCGCCGCCTTGCGATTGCAATTGCAACGACGGGGCGCGGGCAGCGGGGAAAGAATCATGTCGCTTGCCGTGGTGCGCAGCCGCGCGCCCGCTCCTGGGCGCGCGCCCGAGGTGACCGTCGAGGTTCATCTCGCCAATGGATTACCTTCGTTTTCAATCGTCGGCCTGCCTGATCTTGAAGTCCGCGAAAGCCGCGAGCGCGTTCGCGCCGCCCTTCAGAATTGCGGCTTCGAATTTCCCGTTCGCCGGATCACCGTCAACCTTGCCCCTGCCGATCTGCCGAAAGAAAGCGGCCGGTTCGACTTGCCTATTGCATTGGGCATCCTTGCAGCGAGCGGTCAGATTCCCGTCGAGGCGTTGTTGCATCGTGAGTTTGCGGGCGAGTTGTCGCTGACCGGTTCCATCCGGCCAATGCGCGGCGCCTTTGCGATGGCGTGCGGCGCAGCGCGGCAATATGCGGGCGTCGTTGCAATGGAAGGTGGGTTCGTGCGGGACACCGACGTGCGCATGCCTGAGATTTATCTGCCGGCCGCGAGTGCATCGGAAGCCGCGCTCGTGCCAGGTGTCGAAGTATTTGGTGCGCTCGATCTGCCCACTTTGTGTGCACACCTTTGCGGCTCGGAAAACGGCCGCCTCACGCCCGTCCGTGCCGCAACGCTCGGCTCCCGGCTAGACCGGCGCCCACCCTTGCCCGATCTCGTCGATGTCATCGGCCATCCCGGCGCACGGCGTGCACTGGAGGTCGCGGCGGCCGGCGGACATCATCTCTTGATGGTCGGACCGCCGGGCGCAGGCAAATCGATGCTCGCCGCGCGATTGCCCAGCCTTCTCCCACCCATGACAGACGAAGAAGCCCTGTCCTCTGCGGCGATCCTTTCCGCGAGCATGCTTGGATTCTCCCCAGCTCAGTGGCGCCAGCGGCCGTTCCGGGCACCCCATCATTCATCGAGTTCGGTGGCGCTTGTCGGCGGTCGCAACCCGCCGCAACCTGGCGAAATCACCTTGGCGCCTGGGCGTGCTATTTCTCGACGAGCTGCCGGAGTTCGACCGGAAAGTGCTCGAAACGCTGCGCGAACCGCTGGAAGCCGGCCGGATCACCATTTCACGCGCCGCGCATCAGGCCGACTTCCCGGCTGCGTGTCAATTGGTCGCAGCCATGAATCCGTGCCCGTGCGGCTGGCGCGGCGATCCGAACGGCCGATGCCGCTGCACACCCGAGATCGCCGCTCGTTATCTGCGCAAACTTTCAGGACCACTGCTCGACCGCATCGATATCCAGATCGAGCTACCCGCATTGTCGCCGGCGGAGTTATCGGCGAGGAGTGGGTCTCTGGGTGAGACAAGCGCAGTCGTGGCGCGCCGTGTCGCTGATGCACGCGAGCGCCAGCTTCAGCGCCAAGGCAAGACAAATCGCGAACTCGATGGCCGGGAAGTCGACGCGGTCTGCCGCCCGGACGCTGCCGGCGAAGCCTTGCTGCGCGAAGCGGGTGAGCGCTTCGGATGGTCGGCGCGAGCGTATTACCGCGTGCTCAAAGTGGCGCGCTCGATTGCGGATCTGGCTGCCGCCAACTCACCCACGGCGGGGCATCTGGCTGAGGCGATCCAGTATCGGCGGGCTTTCGCCGCGGTATAGGCCGCCCGCGCGTCGCCGTAGAAAGAAATTCGCGTGTCAAGACTTGACTTATGCACACTGGGCCGTTCTTTGTTTCCTTAACATCAGATCCAACCCCAGTTTCGGCAATGAAGCACAGGCCGTTGATTTTATTGGTCTTTTTCCGATGCCACGAATCAAGGCAAAGTAAGGAAAGCCGCGTCAGACGGGCGCTTGCGGCTCACCGGACGATGTTTTCCACAAAGTTATCCACAACCTCTGTGGATAGTTCAAAAAACTGAGATAAATCCGAGTTTTAGCCTTAAAACCTTGTCCAGATTCTTCGTCGTGAAACGTTGTCGTGGCGTCATTCAACTAATGAAATGGCGATAAATGCGGAAGGACGAAGGCCTGCGAATACTTAATAAAGCTTGAACGACGAGAAAAACTGATCGATCTGCTCGGCCGGGGGCGCTTTGGTTGAAACGATCGCAAGTTGATAAGCGTGCATTCCTTTCGCGATGAAGCGAGCGCGAATCTGGCGTGTCTCGCGATTCTGGCCGTCATCGCGTGTGCCGTTCACCTCGATCTCCGAGCCCGGCAGCTTGCCGCCTGCCGCAATTTCGATCTGAACCGGGTGCGCAGTCGGCGCAGCGTTCACATTGCGCGCCAAACCTTGCTGGAGAAAGTCGAGCGCGGCTTGCTGCGTTGCGGCGTCCCCGTTGGGCAAGTCGACCGTTCCCACGGCAAATACCGCGTCACCGGCTTCGGCGGTCTGCATCTTCATGTGCATCGGCTTTCCGGCGATCTCTATATCCCGCGCATCCGAGCGGGGTTTGGCGGGGAATGTGACTTCGTAGGCGTCGTCGTTGTTCTGAATGGTGCGCCAGTCGTAGGCCGGCGTGCAGGCGAGCAGCGCTACAGCGCTAAAAGCCACCATCATGGATTTGAGGACTACGGTTCGCGAAGATCGGTTCATGAGCAAAGCAAAAAGAGAAAACGTAATTATCCGCTGCCCGAACCGACGGCGCTGTTGGCCGCACCGGAGCGGACTTGTCAGCGGAGACGCTTTTCTGGGATTCGGGCTAAAATGCGCAGCATCCGGTCATACCGACGCAATTGCCTTATATCGAGCACGCTCGAGGTCTCCCATGTCAGAGAATTCACAGGTTTCATTGGCGCGCAGCAAGAGCCCGCTGCGCTATATCGTCATGGCGATCGTGGCGGGCGTGATTGCGTGTACCGGCTATTTCGCGTTCGGCGGCCAGCAACGCGTGCCGGACGCCACGTTCACGCTTTTGTCGGGCCAGAAGGTTTCGACCTCGACCGATCTGAAGGGCAAGGTCTACCTGATCAACTTCTGGGCAACAAGCTGCGAAACGTGCATGAAAGAGATGCCGCAGATGATCAACACGTATAACCGATTCAAGGGCCGCGGCCTGGAATTCGTAGCCGTCGCCATGAACTACGACGCACCGATGTACGTGAACAATTACGCGCAGACACGCAACCTGCCGTTCAAGGTTGCAATGGACGACGGCAGCGCGGCCAAGCAATTCGGCAATGTGCAGCTCACGCCGACCACCTTCGTGGTGGACAGGAACGGCAAGATCCTGAAGCGCTACGTGGGTGAACCGACGTTTGCGGAACTCGATGCCTTGCTCGACAAGGCGCTGAACGCCGCCTGAGTTTGAACTTCGTCAGAAGAAACGCCCAGCCAAGCTGGGCGTTTTCGTTCATGGCGTGCCTTCACACACCTAGCGCTCGCCCTCACCCTTCGCCGCAAGCCCGTACCGCTTGATCTTCTCGTAGAGCGTGGCCTTGCCCAACTGCAGCCGGTCGGCCGCCGCGGCCACCACGCCGCTGCACTGCA
>NZ_JBSIPA010000486.1:0-4840 GCF_053574605.1 Caballeronia sp. M23-90
TCGTGATTGCATGTCCGTGCGCCCTTGTGATTTCTACTCCTGTGACCATCGTAAGCGGTCTTGCGGCAGCAGCGCGCAAGGGCATTTTAGTCAAGGGTGGTGTCTACCTCGAGGAAGGAAGAAAGCTCCGCAGCCATGACGCTCATGATCACGGTGAACATCCTGCTGGTGTTGAACGTGTCCGCGTTTTTCACGACCATCGCTGAAGCGGTGATCCTGATCCTGGCTGTGCTCGGATCGTCGATCGGCAAGCAATCGGCGGCGCATCACTGCGCACAATACGCCAGCCGATGGCTCACTGCATGGCGAACCGGAACGCGCGCCAAGGACGATCCAGGCGCGCGGCGCGTGAAATTCGAAGTCGAGGATTTTCGTCTGCTGGAAAATACCGAGCTCAAGGGCAGGGTGGTATTGGACTGGATCGAGCGCAATCGCGAATGGGTAAAGTACGTGGTGCCCGCGTATTTGCTGTTCTTTGCGGTCATCGCGATCACGGGCGTGGTGTATGGGCCGGGCGTGCTTGCGAGCTCGAACTTCTATACGAGCTTGCTCACACTGACGCTCTTCCTCGCCATATTGGGCCTGGGGCAAGGCGCGGTCATTCTCACGGGCGGACTCGATCTATCGGTGCCGTGGCTCATCACGTTATCGGGCGTGTTGCTTACGGGACTCACGCACGGTCTCAACGATGCCGCGATCTGGGCCGTACCGCTCGTGCTCGGCGCAGGTTTGCTCGTGGGCGTCTTCAACGGCGTCGGTGTGGTTGTGCTCGGCTTGCCGCCGATCGTCGTTACGCTTGCAGCCAATGGCTTGCTGCAGGGCATCACGCTGATCTACTGCAACGGATCGCCGCAAGGCTGGGCGCCATCGGCGATAAGCAACTTCACGAACGGACACTTCGGGCCTTTGTCGCTCGCCGCGTGGTGCGTCCCGCTGTTCCTGGCGTTTGCGTTGTTGCTGCTGCATCGCACGGCCTTCGGAAGACGGGTCTATGCGGTTGGGAATTCGCCCATCGCGGCGAAGCTCTCGGGCGTACGTGTGGGCGCCACGCTGATCGCCGTGTATTGCCTTTCCGGCCTGTGCTCCGCTGCGGTAGGCTTGCTGCTTGCAGGCTTCAGCAGCCAGGCGTTCCTTGGGATGGGCGACCCGTACCTGTTGCCATCGATTGCAGTCGTGGTCGTCGGCGGCGCTCTGATCACTGGCGGACGTGGCCACTATCTCGGCGTGTTCGGTGGCGCATTGCTGCTGACCGCGCTCGGAACACTGCTCGCAGGAACGACCGTACCGCCGGCCGTGCGCGACATCATCAACGGGCTCGTCGTGCTGGCCGCGGTGATCACGTTGCGCGACAAGAAGGCATAAAACCAAAAAAGGAGTCGACTATGAGCAGCAAACGCGTTGGGGTGATCGGGTCGGGGCGCATCGGGCGCGCGTGGGCGGTCGTGTTCGCGCGTGCGGGGTTTCAAGTGCGTCTTCACGATGCCGACAGCGCAATGCTCGAAGGCGCGATTGCGTCGATACGTGAAAGCGTTTCCGATCTCCAGGACTATGGCCTGATCGATGAACCCATCGAACAGATCGTGTCGCGGGTGAGCACCTTCAACGCGCTCTCCGACGCCGTGCACGACGTCGATCTGGTGCAGGAGAACATCGCGGAAATCGTCGATGTAAAACGCACGTTGTTTGCGGAACTCGACAAGTTGACGCGTCCCGACACGCTGCTCGCGAGTTCGACTTCAGGCTTGCCCGCTTCGACTTTCACCGAAGAGCTTGCCGGGCGCTCGCGATGTCTCGTGGCGCATCCCGTGAACCCGCCTTCGCTCGTGCCTCTCGTGGAGTTGTGCGGCGCGCCGTGGACCACGCCCGAGTCCATCGCCCGCGCGCGCGCGATCTATGAAGAAGCCGGTCAGCAACCGGTCACCGTTGCACGGGAGATACCGGGTTTCCTGTTGAACCGGCTGCAAGGCGTGCTGCTAGATGAAGCCCTGAGCCTCTACGCACGGGGTTACGCAAGCGCCGCCGACCTCGATACTGTGATGCGCGATGGCCTCGGGTTACGCTGGTCGTTCATGGGTCCGTTCGAGACCATCGATTTGAATGCGCCCGGTGGCGTGACGGATTACGCGGTGCGTTATGGCGCGATGTATCAATCGTTCGCGAAGGACAGCGTGCCGTTCGACTGGTCGCCCGAAAGCATCGCACGGCTCGATGCCGAACGTCGTGAAGTCCTGCCGCGCGACGAGATAGAAAACCGCAGCCGGTGGCGGGACCGGCGGCTGATGGCATTGCTTGCGCATCGTCGGACCACGTCGAAGTCCGATAAATAACAGGAGACAACCATGATCGAAACGCGCCTGATTGTTGATGCCAACAATCACCTTGGCGAAGGGCCGCTATGGGACGTGAAGGAACAGCGCTTGTACTGGATCGACAGCACGGCCGCCGAGATCAGCAGTTGCCGGGCCGATGGCAGCGATACCAAGCGTTATTTCGTGCCGCGCCATATTGGTTCGATGGCGTTGCGCGAGCAGGGCGGCGCCGTGGTCGCGCTTGCCAACGGCCTGCATTTCTATGACTTCGACGCGCAGACGGTGAAGCTCATCGCCGACCCGGAAAACGACGATACGGAAACACGTTTCAACGACGGCAAGGTGGACCGGCGAGGGCGGTTTATCGCGGGGACCATGGCGTATGACTTCGACCGCTATGACGCAGACCGGGGCCAGCGTTCTAGCCACAGCGGCGCATTGTATCGGCTCGATACCAATGGCAAGGTCACGCGCCTGGACGGCGGCATCAGTTGCTCGAACGGTCCGTGCTGGAGCCCGGACAACCGCACCTTCTATTTCACCGATACCTACGACCGCCAGATGTACGCGTATGACTACGACATCGTAACGGGCGCCGTTGCGAACCGGCGCGTGTTTGCATCGGCGAGAGACATGGCGGGTACGTTCGATGGCGCGACCGTGGATGCCGAAGGTTACGTCTGGTCGGCGCTCGTGTTCGGCGGGCGCATCCTGCGCTTCGCGCCGGATGGAGCGCTGGACCGCGTGGTGCCTTTCCCTGTACGCAACCTGACGAGCGTGATGTTCGGCGGCCCGGACCTCGACATCCTGTTCGTCACGACGATGGGCCGTCCGATGTGGGGTATTCCCCAAAAAGAGCGCGACAAAGGTGGCCTGTTCGCAGTCACCGGGCTCGGCGTGAAGGGCTTGCCTGAGCCACGGTTCGCGGGTTGAGGTGTTGGTGAACGGCGGGATCAGACTTGAGCAAAAGCGATAGCGACATGAAATCTTGTCACTATCAACGCCGAAGGGGCCATGCCTATACTGCGGGACCAAAGCCGCGGAAGATGCGGCGGTCTGGTTAACCCTTTAGATAACGCTTGCTCACTGCCATGTCGCTCATCAATTACATCACGCAAATCCAGTTCGACTTCGGCGCAGTCAAGCTCATCAAAAGCGAGTGCGAGCGCATCGGCATCCGTCGTCCGTTGATCGTGACGGATCAGGGTGTGAAGGCGGCCGGCATTGTCGATATCGTGCTCAATGCCCTGGGCCAGGGCCCATCCGTGCCGGTTTATGACCGAACGCCACCGAACCCGAACGAAGGCGCCGTGCGCGACGCCGTCGCCTTATACAAGCAATCGGAGTGCGACGGCATCATTGCGATAGGCGGTGGTTCATCAATCGATCTCGCGAAGGGCGTCGCCGTTTGCGCCACGCACGAAGGGCCGCTGCACAGCTTCGCGGTGATCGAAGGCGGTGCTGCGCGCATTACATCGGCGACTGCGCCACTGATCGCGATTCCGACCACCGCCGGCACCGGCAGCGAGGTAGGGCGCGGTGCGATCCTGATTCTCGACGACGGCCGCAAGGTCGGCGTGATCTCTCCCTTCGTCGTGCCGAAGTCAGCGATCTGCGATCCCGAACTGACGATGAAATTGCCCGCGGCGCTGACCGCTGCAACCGGCATGGACGCGATAGCGCATTGCATCGAAACGTTTCTTGCGCCGGCGTTCAATCCTCCTGCCGACGGCATCGCGCTCGATGGGTTGTGGCGCGCATGGCGTCATATCGAGCGTGCGACGCGTCAGCCCGATGACCGCGTTGCACGCCTGAACATGATGAGTGCGTCGATGCAGGGCGCGCTCGCGTTTCAAAAGGGACTTGGCTGCGTGCACAGCCTGAGCCATTCGCTTGGCGGCATCAACCCGCGACTGCATCACGGCACGCTCAACGCCATCTTCCTTCCTGCTGTGATCGCGTTCAACAGCGAGGCCGCGAGCGTGAAGGAGGAAGGCAAGCTCGCTCGTCTCGCACAGGCGATGCAACTCGAATCCGGCGATCAGATCGGCGTCGCGATCCGCGATATGAGCCGCGCGCTCGACCTGCCTTCGGGACTGGCCGAACTCGGTGTAACGCGCGACATGTTCGAGCGGATCATCAGCGGCGCGCTGAAGGATCACAGCCACAAGACCAATCCGCGCGATGCGTCGGTGGAGGACTATAGGGA
Organism: Caballeronia sp. M23-90; assembly: GCF_053574605.1. Taxonomy (NCBI): domain Bacteria; kingdom Pseudomonadati; phylum Pseudomonadota; class Betaproteobacteria; order Burkholderiales; family Burkholderiaceae; genus Caballeronia; species Caballeronia sp. M23-90. Next base: position 4,519 of record NZ_JBSIPA010000486.1, read on the forward strand.
AATCCTCGAACGCTCGATGTGATCAATCCCGTGCAGCGCGTTCGGATTTTGCGGCACGGCGACGGTTGGTCGGATCGCCGAATATTGGCGGATGAGTCGACGATGACGCGTGAGAGGCTACGGTCACCAATGGCGCAAAGCTTCAGCGCTAGCGGATTAATGATTTGACATAACATAAATTATCGATTTTTATCGTGTAGGCCCCAAGTAGTAATGTCGTACTTGAGCCAAATAGAAATGTCGCACTGAGGGCTCGATTCGGTCCATGCTGAAGCTCCGCTTTCGCTGGGAGTTGATCATGGATAGCACTGGGATGATCACC
>NZ_JBSIPA010000487.1:0-4836 GCF_053574605.1 Caballeronia sp. M23-90
TCAGGCGCTCGCCGTCGATTTGCAGGGCAAGCCGCGCGCCGGCGTTGCGCTGGAAATACGCGGCGTTGCGCGCACCATGACGAGTTCGCGCAAACGCATGGTCGGCGGTTTTTACGCCTACGACAACCACACCGAAATCAAGGACCTCGGCACGCTGTGCAGCGGCAAGAGCGATGACCACGGGCTGCTTTCCTGCGATGCAAAACTCAAGGAAGCGGGCAACGTCGACCTGATCGCGATTGCGAAGGACGGTGATGGACGTGTCGCGAACGCGACGACATCGGTTTGGGTCACGCGGGAAGACCAGCTCTGGTTCGGCGGCGAGAACACGGATCGTATCGACGTATTGCCCGAGAAGACCAGCTACGAACCCGGCGAAACCGCGCGCTTCCAAGTGCGCATGCCGTTCCGCTTTGCGACCGCGCTCGTGGCCGTGGAACGTGAAGGGATCGTGGAAACGAAGGTCGTCGAACTGGACGGAAAGAACCCGACCATCGAACTGAAAGTCCAGGATACGTGGGCGCCGAACGTGTACGTCTCCGTGCTCGCGATTCGCGGCCGGATTCATGAAGTGCCGTGGTATTCGTTCTTCACCTGGGGCTGGAAAGCGCCGCTCGACTGGGCGCATGCGTTCTGGTACGAAGGCCGGCAATATGAGGCGCCCACGCCGCTCGTCGATTTGTCGAAGCCCGCTTTCCGGTACGGCCTCGGCGAGATCAAGGTGGGTACGGCCGTACACAAGCTGGGCGTCACGGTGACGCCCGACGCAAAGTCGTACGCCGTGCGCTCGAAGGCGCATGTGAAGGTTCGCGTGACGTTGCCGGACGGCAAGCCTGCGCCGGCCGGCACGCAGATCGCGCTCGCCGCTGTCGATGAAGCCCTGCTCGAACTCATGCCGAATCAAAGCTGGAACGTGCTCGACGCCATGCTGCAACGGCGCGCATATGGCGTGGAGACATCGACGGCGCAAATGGAGATCATCGGACGGCGTCACTTCGGACGCAAGGCGGTGCCGGCGGGCGGCGGCGGCGGACACAGCGCCACACGCGAACTCTTCGATACGCTCCTGCTCTGGAATCCGCGCCTGACGCTCGATGCAAACGGCGAAGCGTCGGTCGACGTGCCTTTGAACGATGCGTTGACGAGTTTCCGTATCGTTGCGATCGGGGCGGTTGGCGCCGGGCAGTTCGGTACCGGGAGCGCATCGATACGCAGCACGCAGGACCTGCAACTGATATCCGGTTTGCCGCCGCTCGTGCGCGTGGGCGACCAGTTTCGCGCGCTCTTCACGCTGCGCAACACGACCGCGCGCACCATGCAGGTTGTCGTCACGCCGAACGTGCCATCGCTCGATCTGAAGGCGCAAACGGTGGAACTCGCGCCGGATTCATCGAAGGAAATCTCGTGGGAGATCAACACGCCGGATGCCATTGGCATGGCGGCGACGGGCGCGTTGAACTGGCAGGTGAACGCAGCCGAGCAAGGCGGTCCGAAAGCCGCCGATGCGATCAAGCTCACGCAACGCGTCGTGCCGGCCATCCCCGTGACCGTCCAGCAGGCAACCATGACGCAAGTCGATGGCACGTTCACGCTGCCGGTCGCGCCTCCGGAGACTGCAGTGGCATCCGCCGACGGGCAGATTCGCGGCGGCATTGCAGTGACCTTGCAGCCAAAACTCGCCGATGGCCTGCCCGGCGTGCGCCGCTGGTTCGAGCGCTATCCGTATAGCTGCCTCGAGCAACAGACATCGCGATCGCTGGGTCTCAACGACCTCACGCAATGGCAGACGGTGATTGCACGCATGCCGTCGTATCTGGACAGCGACGGCCTCGCGAACTACTTCCCGCCGTCCGATGATTCGCGCCCATACGGCAGTCCGACGTTGTCGGCGTATCTGCTTGCGGTCAGCGACGAAGCATCGAAGGCAGATCGCCGCTACGCCCTGCCCGATGACCTTCGCGACAAGCTCGCGGGCGCATTGACGAACTTCGTGGAAGGCAAGATCCAGCGCAAGTTCTGGTCGCCGCGTCAGGACCTCGACTTCGTGAAACTCTCGGCCATCGAAGCGTTGTCGCGATACGGTCTCGCCGAGCCGCGCATGCTCGGCTCGATCGCCATCGCGCCGAACCAGTGGCCGACGTCCGCGCTGCTCGACTACTACGCGATCCTTTCCCGCGTGGACGGCATTGCCCAGCGCGACGACCAGCGCGCGCAAATCGATCAGATCCTGCGCGCCCGCATGACGTATTCGGGTACGCGCCTGACGTTCTCGACCGCGGCCGACGACGACCTCTACTGGCTCATGACCGGCCCGGAAACGAACGCGGCGCGCATGGCGCTGCTTTTCGCCGACAATCCTTCCTGGAAGGATGAAATGCCGAGGCTGATCGGCGGATTGCTGGCGTTGCAGAAGAACGGCGCGTGGGACACCACGACTTCGAATCTGTGGGGCAAACTTGCTGTCGAACGTTTCTCGCGTGTGTTTGAAAGCACACCGGTGACAGGGCAGACGCACATTGCGTTAGGCAGCGTGGATAAAGCGATCGCGTGGAACACACCGGGCTCGCACAGCGTGACATTGCCCTGGGACAAGGGCGCGCTGACCCTCACGCAGGACGGAACAGGCAAACCATGGGCGACCCTGGAAAGTCTCGCGGCCGTTGCGTTGAAGGCGCCGTTCGCGGCGGGGTATCGGATCACGAAGACTGTGACGCCCATCGATCCCGCCGTCAAAGGCACGCTGTCGCGCGGTGACATTGTGCGCGTGCATCTTGATATCGAAGCGCAAAGCGACATGACGTGGGTTGTCGTGAACGATCCGGTCCCGGCTGGCGCGACGATCCTCGGCTCCGGCTTAGGCCGCGACTCGGAAGCCGCCACCGAAGGCGAAAAGAGTGCGCAAGGCGCGTGGCCGGCATTCGTGGAACGTGGCTTCGATGGATACCGCGCGTATTACGACTATCTGCCGAAGGGCAAATTGCAGGTCGAGTACACGGTCCGGCTGAACAACGCGGGCACGTTCGGGCTGCCGCCAACGCGCGTGGAAGCGCTGTACGCGCCGTCCGTGTTCGGTGCAGTTCCAAACGCGACCGTGGTCGTCGCGCCGCTTGCTTCATCACCGGCCGCTGCAAAATAGACCATGAAACGCGCCGCCCTCGCCCTTCTCGGATGCATGCTCGCCAGTTCGGCCTACGCGCTGCCGAGCTTCGACGAGGTGCGCTCGGGCTGGCGCAGTTCCGACTGGGTGTTGCTTGGCCGCGATGGCGAGCCGCTGCAGCGCACGCGCATCGATACATCCGAACGGCGCGGCGACTGGGTCGCGCTGCAGGATGTATCGCCGGCGCTGCGCGAAGCGATCGTGGTCTCGGAGGACAAGCGCTTTTACGAGCACAGCGGCGTGGATTGGCGCGGCGCCGCGGCCGCGGCATGGGCGAACTTGTGGAACACGCGCACGCGGGGTGCGTCGACGGTGACGATGCAACTGACCGGTTTGATCGATGACGATCGCCGGCCGGGCAGAAGATCGGTTACCGAAAAAGCGACGCAAACAGTCGGCGCATTGTGGCTCGATCACGCGTGGCGCAAGGACCAGATCCTGGAGGCGTATCTCAATCTCGTGCCGTTTCGCGGCGAGATCGTGGGGCTGTCCGCGTTATCCCAGACGCTCTTCGGCAAGTCGCCATCCGGCTTGAACGAGCGCGAAGCCGCTGTGACCGCGGCGCTCGTGCGAGCGCCGAATGCGAATTACGCGAAGGTCTCGGCGCGGGCGTGCGGGATCCTGCGCGACATGAACCGGGCGAAGACGCCGGCTTTGGACCCGTGCGTGAATCTCGACAGCTACGTGCAGTTGACGCTCACGCGCACGGCATCGGCGGCGCAGCGTTCATTCGATTCAGAATCGCTCGCGCCGCATTTCGCGCGTCGTATCGCGAATGAAGTCCATCCGCAAGCCGGCGCGCGCATCAAGTCCACCATCGACACCCGCCTGCAGCGCTTCGCCCGCGATTCGCTCGCGCGCACCCTGCTCGAACTCAACGCGCGCGCGCATCAACGCAATGTTCACGACGGGGCGGCCATCGTGATCGATAACCGCAGCGGCGAGATCCTCGCGTGGGTGGGCTCGGCGGGCGGGTTATCGAATGCGCCGGAGGTCGATGCGGTCGTCGCATTGCGTCAGGCCGGCTCGACGCTCAAGCCGTTTTTATACGCACAGGCCATCGATGAAAAACGTCTCACGCCAGCCACCTTGCTCGATGACGCCCCGCTCGATCTCGCGACCGGCGGTGGCTTGTATATTCCGCAAAACTACGATCACGATTTCAAGGGCTGGGTGAGCATGCGCACGGCGCTCGGGTCATCGCTGAACGTGCCGGCCGTGCGTACGCTCGTGATGGTCACGCCGCACAAGTTCGCGAAGACGCTGGTCTCGCTCGGATTGCCGCTCACGCAGGCCGGCGATTACTACGGCTTCAGCCTCGCTTTGGGGAGCGCCGACGTGACACTTGCATCGCTCACGAACGCGTATCGCACGCTTGCGAACGGGGGCACCTCCGGTTCGATGTCCGACGTGGCGGTGCATCCTGCCGCCGTGCCCGGAACACGTATCTTCAGCCCGCAGGCGAGCTTTATCGTGACCAACATCCTTGCCGACAACAACGCCCGCACGCGTACGTTCGGCTTCGACAGCATGCTCGCCACGCGCTTTTTCAGCGCCGTCAAGACCGGCACGAGCAAGGACATGCGCGACAACTGGGCGGTCGGTTATACGTCGCGCTATACGGTCGGCGTGTGGGTCGGGAACGCCGACGGCGCGCCGATGTGGGACGTCTCCGGCGA